>JAQBWE010000051.1 GCA_027625315.1 Planctomycetota bacterium | reverse complement strand
CCTGCTCATCGGCTGCGGGTCAGGCAAGGACGCCCATGTGTTGGCGGAACGTGTGGCGCCCAAAGCCCGCATCTTGGCCGTGGACATCTCAGGCAACAACGTGCGCATGGCGAACGCGCTCTTTGCTCATCCACGCGTCACCTTCCAACAGGCGGATGCGACCGAGGCTGCGCTGGGGGGTACGTGGCAGTACGTCATCTTTCCCGACGTCTACGAGCACATTCCGATTGAGCGTCGCCCCGCGCTCCACGTACACCTGGCCAGCTACCTGACTGAAGACGGGCGAATTCTCCTCACCTGCCCTACGACGTGGCACCAAGACGCCCTAAGGGCGGCTGGCTCGGGGCTACAGATCGTCGACGAAGACGTGAACCTGGGAGACGTCTCTCAATTGGCGATCGACGTCAAGGGGTTTGTGAGCCTGTTCCGTACGGTGAGCATTTGGCATTCCAACGACTACTTCCATGCCATCGTGGACAGGCGCGGCGGGACCAGCGCACTGTCGGCAGGCGACCATGTGTTCATCAAGGCGCATGCGCCACAAGGATGGCTGCGAGGGGCCATGAACGCCGCTTTGACGCGAACGAGACTTCGCGCCGTGGCACATCGTCTTCGTCGCATGCACTACACGCGCAAGTTGAAGCGAGCGCAAGTGCGCCTTGAGGAGTGACGGGATGGCTCGCCGCTTGACCATCGCCGTTTTCGTGGAGCAGTTTCCGAGCGTGTCGCAGACGTTCGTCCTCGGACAGGTTGCCGGACTCCTAGCCCTAGGTCACGAGGTGACTGTCTTCGCAGCCTGGGGAGATCCGGAGTTCGCCGCCACGGATGTGAAGGCGGGGGCCAGCCTTCGATCACGAACGATCTATCACGGCGACATCAATCGTGGTCGATGGACGACGGCAGTTGCACTCGCGAGGAACCTATGGCGGCACCCGGGCGCCGTCTTGGATGCAGTCAACGTCTTCAAGCACGGGCGCGGCGCCGTGAGCACGCTTGAACTGAGCTACTACCTGCATTGGATGAACGTCGAGCCAGCGTCGTTTGACGTCATCTACTGCCACTTTGGGCCGAGTGGCCGGGTGGCCGATCGTCTGCGCCGCGCTGGCTTCATCACCGGCAAGATCGTGACCGTATTCCATGCATTCGACCTCACTCGCTATGTCCACACTCGGGGCCTGGGGGTCTACCGGGGCCTGTTTCATCGGGGTGACGCGTTTGTCGCGATCACGAAGTACGCCCGCGAGAAGCTCCTCACCCTCGGATGCCCGGAGCAGCGAATCTCCGTTCTCCACGCCGGCGTGGACAGCACGAGCTTCATCTTCCGACTTCGAGACCGTCGCGAAGGTGATCCGCTGCAGGTGCTGGCCGTCGGGCGCATGGTGGAGAAGAAGGGCTTCTCATTTGCACTTCGCGCCCTCGCAGCAGTGCGCCAGCGGGGGTACCAGATCCGCGCGCAGTTCGCGGGCGACGGTCCTCTGTTCGAACTGCTCAAGCAAGAGGCCGACGGGCTTGGGCTGGGGGAGGTAGTCTCGTTTCTCGGGCCTGTGTCCCATGAACGCGTGCGTGCACTCACCGACGAAGCGCACGTCATGCTCGTTCCCAGCGTCACGGCCCGCGACGGCGATGAGGAGGGGCTACCTGCGGTGCTCCTCGAGGCGCTTGCGGCGGGAGTGCCTGTCATCGCCACCAGGCATGCGGGGATCCCGGAGGTCATCCAAGATCGCGACACGGGGCTCCTAGTGGCCGAGCGCGACACGGAGGCGTTGGCAGCTGCACTAGAGTGCCTCGTCCTAGATCGAGAACTGTACGACGCGCTCTCTTGTCGGGGCCGGGCGATCGTGGAATCCGACTACGACGAAACGCACCAGACCGCTCGGCTGTCAGCGTTTCTCGAGGACCTAGTCACACCCTAGGGCCCGGACGACGCAAGCGACTCCGGTTTCCTGGCAAGCACTATCGTATAGAGCCCGTACCACGGAAAAACGCGCGCGAGCATCCTCCCCACGAGCGGCGCACCCCACGTGCCGCCGTGAGACTTCACGACCTCAAGGCCGTGGACTGTGAGCAGGTCCTGCATGCCGCGAATCGTGAACAATCGCAAGTGGCCATGGCCCTCCGTGCCGAACTCGACGGACCGCTTGAACCGGCGACCCGAAAGCGGATTGCCGAGGCCGTAGTACTCGTCCGACACCATGCTCATGGGGGGATTGAAGGTCATCAGCATCATCATGATGCAGACCAACCCTCCCGGATTTGGCACGGACACAAGGAAGCGACCGCCCGGCTTCAGCACGCGCACCGCTTCGCGGATCACATGATCGGTGCGGGGGATGTGCTCCAGCACCTGGTTGCTGACAACAAGATCAAAGGACGCGTCGTCGAAGTCCCACCGGTCCCGGCCGAGATCCTGGCTCTTGCAGTGGTAGCCAAGCGAACGCGACTTCTCGATCGCTCCCTCGAACTCCAAGACGTACTTGTGGGCAGCGTCGATTCGCTCCAACCGCGCGATCATCGGCGCATTGCCGGGACCCAATTCCAGGACCGTACCCTCCACGTCGCGCATGAGATCGTGGAGGACGTTCCGGTTGACGCCTCCGGCCGCACGGAATGGCCGCGCCAGCAGATCGATGACTCGCCTGCGGATCGAACTGCCCATGTTCCGTGCCGCTCCTCACCTCATCGTGGGACCCGATGATAGGGTCCGCTCCCGCTGAGGCCCTACATCAACCCAAGCTGCCGCATGAGGCGGCAGCCCAGCACGCGCATACCCCACCGATGTACGTGGTGGAGGGTGCGGTCCTTCGTCCCCAGGCGACTGACCGCCTCACCGAACATCTTGCGGGAGTCATCCCAGGCGCCAACCTCGGCGAGACGCCGTGAGACGGTCGCCAAGCGTGAGCCCATGGCGGATCGGAACCTCGCGTCCAGCACGCCGTGGGCCGACGCAACGCCCTCCATGACCTCGGCGCTCGCCAGCATGGAAGGCCAGGACTTCGTGAGGCTCTGATTCATGATGCTGCCGGGTGAGTCGCGTACGAGGGCCCCCACCTCCGCGAGCCAGAGCCCGCGCCCTCCGGAGAGGAGCACGCGCAGGCCAAACTCCGTGTCTTGCCAGATGTTGAGGTCTTCGCACCAGGGCCCGGCGGCGTTGAGCGCCTCTCGTCGGTAGACAGCCGACAGCGTGTGCAGGCGATTCTGGCGGAGGTGCGCCGATGGATCATCGGAACGGGACGACAGGACGGAGCGCTCCACGGTGTTGTCCGTGGCGCCCTCGAAACGCTCGTAGTCGTGCGAGACGAACATCACGGTGGGATCCGCTAGCGCCTCGACAGCGGAGCTCAGCTTGTCGGGGCGCAGCAGGTCGTCGGAGTCCAGGAACTGAATGAACTCGCCTGCGGCGAGCCGAGCCCCGCGGTTGCGGGCGCTCGGTGCCCCGGCGTTGGCCTGTTGCTCGCAGCGCACCTCAAGATCGGCAGCCTGATGCTCGCGCGCCCAGGTGTGGACCACGTCTACCGTGTCGTCGGTTGAGCCATCGTCCACCACAATCAACTCGATGGGTCGATACCGCTGCGCCCTGACCGAGTCGAGCGTCTCGGTGATGATGCCCGCGCGGTTGAACGTGGGGATCACCACGGAGACGAGGCCGCCGCGGAAGGCAGCGCTGAGCCACGGTGCCGAGGATTCAGACCCTGACACCGAAGGCCTTCGCACACCACAGGGCGGGCTTGTAGATCACGTTGCGATGGAGTTCGTGGATCATCCTCCGGGTCTTGCCATGGTCCGCATCGGAGGAGTCGAATGCGGCGCGCAGGCGTTCGGCTAGCACCTCAGAACCGAGCGCGGCTACTTGGGGCTCCCAGAACTTCGCTTGGGCGAGTGCATAGAGCTGCCGGTCGAGTCCACAAGCCAGGTCCACGAGTTCGCTGTGCTCCCGGACGTCCTGCTCCACGCGAGCCTTGATGTCGGTTGAGCGCGTGGCGTTGACGCGCCGCTCACTTTGGATGCGGAGGCGGTCATCAAAGGCCACGTGATTCATCAACACGAGGCTCTCGCGAAACTGCTCCTGGAAGCCGACGAAGACAAACTTCGTGTCGAGGAGCGACTTGGCGAGCTCAAGGTCCGGCTCCCCGGCGATCCAACGCACCTGATAGTTGGCGATGTCTCCTTGCAGCCACGCCTCGAAGCTGTCTCCTGCTCGACCGTTCTCCAGGTCGTAGACGTAGTGCGAGATGAGTCGAGCGACGGGATCACGCAGAATCGTGATCCAGCGGAACGCCTTGCCGAGTTCGCCGTAGTCGATGAAGGGACGCATGCCGTGTCCCCCGATGGCGGCCGGGCGCGGGGACAGGAGCAGTTCGTAGCGAAGGTCGGAGGCAGTCGTCGCAGCGCGCGCCTTGCCCCACGTGGTGGAGGAGAGGAAGCGCAGGCCGAGGTTCGACTTCAGGACGTGCTTCACGGCCATCCCGGCCGTCTTGGGGATGTGGCAGAACACGATCACGACTGCAGCTCCAGGGGCACAGCGATCTTCGGGGATTCAGCGCTTGGGCGCCAGGGATTCATGAGGCGCGAAACTGCTTGACCGCAGCACGAATCTGCTGGGCGAAGGCCTCGTTGGAGAAGCGCCCCTGCGACGCCGACAGGCTGCCGCGCACCTCCTCGAGCAGTGCTCCTGACTCCAGCACGCGGGCGATCTTCTCGACGGCCTCGGCAAGGTCGCGGTAGCGGAGATCCGGATGGGACACGATCTCGGCCTGCCCGCCTTCAGCAGGTGTAAACACGACACATCCCGCACGCACCATCTCGGCGACGGCGATGCCGAATGGCTCACCCGAGCGAGCGTGTAGCCCGAAGCGGCTGCCGGCAAGAAACTCCCGCTTGGCCTCCCCCACCATGGCACCCACAAAGACAACCCACGGCGCTTCGCGAGCGAGCCGGCTCTTCAGGCTGCGGGCGTACTCGTCGCCGTCGGCGTCACCCGCCACGTGGAGTTCCAACTTGTGTCCTCGAGCTCGGAGGGCTCCCACGATCTCGGCCATGCGCTCGATCTGCTTCTCGGGGGACACCCGACCAATCGTCACGAAGCGACTCGCACGCTCGCCCCACGGCCTTGACGACGCTTCGAACGGGACCGGCGGATAAAGCACGTCGGTTTGCACCCCGTGGCGGGCCTGGATGAGATCTACCGACCACGAGGAGTTGGAGAGGATCAGGTCTTCGCCCGCGAAGAGGTCTCGCCCGGAGGCCGGCGCCACGCGACGAACGTGGGCACGGTAGAGCCTCTGAAGCAGGCCGCCTCGGTGGAAGGCCGACCGGATGCCTGTGCTCGGCGCACGGTCAAGCTCTGCGCGGATCTCCTCATGCCAACTGAAATCAGCGATCAACTGGATGCCAGGCTTGCCGAAGTCACAGAAGTTGTACGCGCTGATGAGCACGTCGAACTCGCCCGACAGCTTCCGGCAATGGCGGGTGTGGTAGGCCCCACGGAGTGCGTCTCCGCCGGTCATGCGGCGAAGCTGCCATGGAAGAGTAGTCGTCCGCACCCGCACTTGGTCGGGTTGAACGTCAGTCGCGCACCACGCATTCAGGCTGGCAAGATCGACCTCACCCGTGGTCAGCAGGTGGACCTCGTGATCGGGCGCTAGCGCCTGCACGACATGCATCGCCGTGACTTCGGAGCCGCCCATGCCGAGTCCGGGGTGGCAGACGGCGACGCGGGGGATGTGAGACAGGGTGCTCATGCGGCCCGCCCTGCACCGGCGAACTTGAACAACCCCGTGAGGTTCCCCCAGGCGCGTGCGAGTCCGCCCTTCCAGGGCATGACCACGCCCTGGAGCAAGCTCATGAAGAAGCGGATACCCAAGGCGAGGAAGCAGCGAGGCACGCTCAGGCTGTGTTTACGAACGAAGTAGAGGCGATTACGAACCTCGATCTGCCCAAAGCGGACGAGACCAATGCGCCCCTGTTTGGACGGGAAGTGGTGCACATGGGAATCGGCCACGATCACAAGCCGGTTTGAGCGGCTCACGCTGTAGGAGAAGTCGAGATCCTCTAGGTAGCTGTAGCCGTCAAAGAACTCGTCAAACGAGACAGTGCGTAGGACGTCCCGGCGCCAGACCACCGCGCCCGTGGTGATCCACTCGACATCCAGGTCTTCACGCACGATGCCTGGCAGGGCCTGCCAGCCGGACGGCGCCACCGCCCCTGGCGTCTGGCTGTAGAGGCCCAGCCACTGACTGAGCGCCGACCGCTTGAAGAGCGAAGGACGGCCATCAATCTCGTTGACGAGATTGAAGCCGGCGCCGGCGGTCTGCGCTGATGCCTCGCGCCAGAAGGCGAGCATGGCACGGAGGGCCCCCGGAAGAATGACCTGGTCGTCGTCGAAGAAGCAGACCAAGTCGATGTCGTCACGGACCCGCAACGCGCCGTCGTTGCGCTGCGCCGCCGCCGAAGGTTTGCCTTGAAACTCGACGTAGTCGATAGCCAGCGTCGGGTACTCGGTCGCCAGTTCCGGCTTGAGCGCCGCGCTGGAGTCGACCACGATGACCTGGGCCGCAGCGACGTCCTGGTCGGCGAGGCTGGTGAGCATCGTGCGGATGTCGACAGGACGGTCCTTCGTTGGAATGACGAACGCGATGGTGGGGAGGTCCGTCATCGCTTGCGCTTCCGGAGCCGCGCCTGCTCTTGAAACACCGCGTAGAGGAACTGGGGCCCCTGGATCATACTCCGCCGCCAGCACTTGCGCGGCTCCTTGATCAGGCGGTAGAGCCACTCGAGTCCGTAGCGGCCCATCCACTTCGGGGCGCGGTCCACAGTGCCCGCAACAAACGCAAAGGCTGCCCCCACCCCCACCGCAACCGGCACGGAGAGCGCCTGCTTGTGCTCGTGGATCCAGCGGTCTTGCTTGGGTAGGCCCAGGGCAACCCAGAGGAAGTCAGGCTTGGCGTCGTTGATCCGCTGGACGTAGGCGGCGACCTCTCCGGCCGCGTGTCTGCGGAAGGGTGGAGAGAAGGCCCCGACAACCACGTTGCCGGGCCAGCGGGTCTCGACGGCTGTCTTCAGTGCGGCCAAGGTCTCATCCGTATCGCCGTAGAAGTAGTGGCGGTAGCCGAGGGTGCGCCCCTGCTCGAACACGGCGGTCATGAGTTCAGCTCCGGGGATGCGCTCCACGGCCTGGTGTCCCCGGAGACGAGCGATGATGACCGGCGCCGCGCCGTCGGGGATCCAGAGGTCTGAGGCGTTCAACACGCGCTGCACGTCGGCGTTCTGATGGGCCTCCCACAGGCCGTGGAACCCAGTGACCACAATCTGATGGCAACGCCCCCTGGGCGCTGCGACCCACTGTCGGATCTGGTCGAGCACGCTTGCGCGTGAAGGCAGATGAACGGTGGAACCGAGGATGGTGACCTGCGCCGATTCGCTGAGAAGGGGTGTAGGCATCAGGCCTCGGGCTCCTCGACGGCTGCTTGTTCCAGCCGCGCCTGCTCGAGGCAGTCGAGCCACGCCATGGCCGGGAGCATCAGTAGGAGGTCGATGCCGAACATCGCACCCGACACTTCGGGCACTCCCCGGATGGTGAAGAAGGCGACCAGGCAGCCGATCTGCACGAACAGGGTGTGCTGATGGAGGTCGCGTGCGGCGTCGTTCCGAACGGCCCGCACGAAAAGCCTCCACATGCGAACCACACCCCAGGCAAGGCCGATCACACCCATCACCCCGGCGGCGAGCCAGGCGTAGAGATAGGTGTTGTGTACGTGGAACTGGAAGAAGAAGCGGTCGGCCTGGGGGCCCCAACCCCAAAACGGGGACTCCATGATCTTGGACCAGGCGATCCCCCAGTCGCGCGTGCGCCCGCTGGTCACATCGGTACGACCGCTAATGCCCTCCCGATTCACATGGCGGACCGCGCTCTCGGTGTCGATGCCAACATCCACGCCAGCGAACAGGACGACGAGCGCAAGGGCCAGCAGTAGCCCCCCGACGTAGCGAGCCCTCTGCCCCATCAGCAAGAGTGCGAGGGCCATGCCCGCTGCCAGGCCGAGGGTCGCGCCGCGCGACTGCATGAGGACGACAAGGGTCGAGCATCCCCCTGCCGCGGCCAGCCAGAGCAATCGCCGAAGCCCATGACTCCGCCACGCCAGGACAAAGGTGAAGAGCGCAGGCACTACTGCGGAACGCGCCAGGCCCGAGGGGCGCACCATCGTCACGCCACCGAACGATCGGACGCGATTCGCCACGCCGTAGCCTGAAAGCCCACCCTCGGTTTGCACAAACAGTTGACCGCGAGACACGTACAGCAAAACGAGCAAGAGTGCGGCCGCGATGGCCCAACTGAGGTAGTTGAGGTGCTTCGCTTTGGCCAACCGCTCGCCCGCCGTCGGCGCATCGACGACACTCCAAAGCACAACGATGGCTGCGGCGTAACTCAGCGCCCAGTACAGGGCGAACTCCGGATTCGGCGAGCCGGCACACGCCAGGATGGCAAGCACGGCGAACCCGGACCAGGGACGCAGCACCCAGGGCAGAGGCGAGACACCCGCGTGACCACCCGCGCGACCCAGGAGGATCAAGGCGCCGACACCCAGCGCCACGAGGGGGCCGAGCGCACGGTAGTAATGCAGTTGCTCCAAGGCTGAACTCGGGATCTGGGTGAGGGTCCACGGGCTCGAGGTGATCGCCAGCCACAACAGGGCCCACAGCAGTCCAGGCAAGCTGAGGCTTGAGCGCAGCCACCCCGCCGGTCGGCTCGATTGGGTACGCGGCTGCGACGGCAGGGGGCTGAGCGTAGCTACCACGGGCTTGCCGTTCCCACGCGAGCGGAGGCTTGCGCTGCGGAGGCGCGTGCCGGCTCATGATCGAGCACGGCCGCCGCGTACATGCGGTCGAGCCGGCGAGCCTTCTCGTCCCATGTGTAGTCGGCCGCCCGAACAAGTGCCCCCTTTGCCAGGCGACGGCGCTCGTCCTCATCGCGTCCCAGAGCCTCGATCGCACGCGCAAGTCCCAGGCGGAGACTCTCGGGGGTATCCACGGCGACCTTCACGCCGCAGTCCGCCGTCACAACGTCCGCAAATCCACAGTGGTCGGGACACACCACGGGCAGCCCATGGCCAAGTGCCTCGATGAGCACGGTGGATGTCAGGTCCTCGATGCTCGTAATCACAAAGACGTGCGCGGCGCGCATTTCCTGAAGCGCAGCCTCACGCTCGATCCACCCGGTCCAGCGAATGTGAGGCTCCAGGCCCAGATCGTCTGCGATTTGCTTCCAGTCGGCCGTGCACGGGCCACGGCCCAGAACGACCAACTCCCACGCAAGCGACTTGTCGACTTGGGCAAGCGCATGAAGGAGGAAAAGCAGGGCCTTGCGCGGAAGGTGCAGTCCGCTCCAAGCAAGGCGCAAGGGCTCACCCGGCTCGCGCGTAGAGGACTGCGTGTCAATCTCACCCGAGAGGCCCACTTCGCATAGGACCTCCGCGTGAACCCGGTAGTGCTTCTTGATCTGACGCTGAATGCCCGCCGTGGCCGCAATCACGACCCGGGCCGCTTGGAACGCCTTGCGCGCGGACGGGAGCATGCGTTTTTGGGCCGCGTTGATGATGTTGCGTACGGCGTGGTAGACGGCACCGAACGAGCCAATACTCGGTAAGAGACGCCAGGCAGTGTTCTCGAGTCCGCCAATGGGCCCCCACACGAACGGCGGGCGCATGCTCCAGTAGGTGCCGGGAAATCGGTAGCCGACGTACGTCACGAGGTGGACGAGCGCGAACGCGTGCTGTTCGTCGAGGCTCTTGGCTAGGCGGCCGGCGTCTCGCAGCCAGTGCGCATAGGCGAGGTTCATCAAGGGCTTCAAGAAAGAGGACTCGATCCGCAGCCAGGACTTGGAAGGCCCGTAGTGGAACCGACGAGGCCGGACGTAGTGGAACGTCGGGTTCCGGTCGTCGTCGGGGTGCTCCGCTTGCCAGCGCTCCACGTGCTCTTGCTGAAAGGCTGCCGTGATCACGTGCACGTCGTGGTTCTTCGCTGCTGCACGCAGCCAACCCCAACCCACGGCATCCTCCGAGCCTCGGTAGGGATTGCAGGCATAGGCGGAGACGAGGACTCTCACGATCGCATTGCCCTCTCTCTACGACGCCTGGGGCGCGGGAGGGCTCCCGTCCTCTTGACTACCGGACTCATCGCCGTAGTCGCCGTGCTTCCCGTAGTACTTCCCGTAGCCGTAGTAGCCGTAGTAGCCGTAATAGCTCCCATAGCCGTAGCGCCTGGACGCCGCGCGCTTGGCGTCGAAGCCGTTGTAGACGGCGCCGATGAGGTTGCCGCCGAAGCGCACCACCTGCGCCTTCGCGCTCTCGACGATATCGATGGGGCATGCGCCGTGGCGACTCACAAGCAGGACCGCATCCAGGCTGCTGAAGAAGCCCGCGGCATCCGCGACAGCGAGCACCGGCGGCACGTCGAAGAGGATGTAATCGAACTCCTCGCGTAGCTCTGCGAGTAGCTCCTCGAACTGACCGCCCTCAAGCAGGGCGATGGGGTTTGCATGCGGCGCACCGGCGGAGAGGAACGACAGCCCCGTGTCCTTGAACTTCTGAACGGCGTCACGCCAGGCGGTCGTGCCTAGGAGCGTGTCGGAGAGGCCCGGCGCACGCTCGCCCTTGAGATGCTTCGCGACCATCGGGCGACGCAGGTCGGCGTCGACGACGATCACGGAGTTGCCTGCACCCGCCATCGCCAACGCGAGGTTCAGCGTAGTGACGGTCTTGCCCTCCGACGGCACGGCAGAGGTCAGGGTGAGCGCCTGGATGGGCCGGGGCCCGTCCGCAAAGCGGATGTTGGCCCGCAGCGTCCGGTAGTTCTCGGTCAGCGGCGAGCTCGGCAGCTCGTGGACAACCAGGCTGCCCTTCAGTCCCTTGCGCTGCCGACGCGGAACGGTGGAGAAATCAGGGATCGTGGCCAGCAGGGTCAAACCAAGGCGGTTCTCGATATCCGTCGGACTCTGAACGCTCCGCTCCCGGAGGTGGCGAAGAAGCGCCACCCCCACGGCGGCGAAGAGCCCCAGGAAGAACGCGACTATCGCTTGGCGGAAGAGCACCGGGCTCTTGCGGGCGGTGTCCAGCAAGGCTTGGTCCACGAGGGTGACCTGCGACATCGTGCTGGTGAGCGCGATCTCGGCCTCGCTCTTCATCTGCTCGAGGAAGACATAGCGCTGCTGGGCGGCGACCACGTCGCGGGTCTTCTCTGCAAGAGCGCGCTCCATCGTCGGAAGCGCCTTGAGGGTCTTCTCGTGGCGCTCGTGTTCGGTGGCTATGCGCTGGAGCTGGGTCTTGCTGACGTCGATGTTGCGCAGGATGTCCGCGTCGACCTCGGCGAGCAGCGCTTTGACGCGTTTCTCGAGGATGCCCTCCAACTCCGCGATCTCGGCATCGAGGGCCTTGACGGGGAGATCGGCCTCGGTGCTGCGCTGGCGAAGCATCGTCCCGCGTTCGATCTGAAGCTGCACCAACCGGTCGGCGATGGCCTGGGTCTGGACATCGACCTTCGACTGACCGATCACCGCCAAGGCCTGCCCAGAGGATTGGGTGCTGCGCAAGCCGGCCAGGGTGGCCTTGGCGCGCTCGAGGAGGTCTTGCTGGATAAGTTCCTGCTCGAACAACGCACTCTGGGCTTCAAAGGCCGCAGCTGCCTTTTCGCCGAGCAAGACCGCATCCCCGTCGCCCATGAACGTGTCGCGGACATTGAGCGCTGCCGTGAGGGCTTCCTGCTCTTCGGCCAGTTTGTTTCGGAGCCACGCAAGGCGACTGATGATCTGGTCGTCCTTACGTCGTTGCTTGAGTTCGAGATAGCTGGCGGCCAGCGCTTCGGCCGCTCGCTGGGCGAAGTAGGGATCGTCTGCGACAGCCCCGATGTTCACCACGCCCGTGTAGCGACCCACTTGGGCCGCGACGACGGAGGACTGAAGGAGGCTGGCTGCATCTTGCGCGCGGTGAAGCCGCAGGTGGAAGGTACGCCCTGCGGGATCGCCCTCGACCCAGCCGAGGTGGATCTGCTCACCGGCGATGGCGAACTCGGCGCCGACTGCCGGATCCCAGCTGTGCTGCTGCGGCTCGCCGTCCACCGTGAACTCGAACTGCTTACCATCGCTGGAGAACCGAACGGCTACGTCGGCGCGTGCCCGGGGCATGGCGCGGATCGCGGTTGCCACGTGGAGCGGAACCGGAGTGATCTTCTCTGTAGCAGCGTCCACCTTCGACGCGTTGACGACGCCTGCGACCTCCAGGGCCGCGGCCTCGCCTGCCGGGAGCTTCAGGGTGTAGGTAGCGTTCCGAGGACGACCCAGGGGCGAGGTGAGCAGGAGGGTGACACCGGCCAGTTCGAGTTCGGCTCCGTCGCGCCGGTCGTATTCATAGGTGCCGAGGTCACGGCCACCGATGGCGTCTTCCAGTCGAAAGCTGTTTCCGCGCCTGTCAAAGACGAGACGAACGTGAAGACCCTCGGTCAGCCTGGGCTGGCTGACGATGCGGGCGGTGAGGCGCGGAGGCGCGCCCTCGCCCGTCAGGCCTCGCAGGAAGGAGTCCCAGGGGCGGTAGGCGTTCTCCTCGCTGATGGTGACGCCCAATCCTGCGAGCACGGCCGCACGCTCGGCGACCCGGTAGGAAGCCATCACGCGCAGCTCGGCGTCGATGTCCGACTGAGAGCTGGCGAGGGTCAGCGCGGCCAAGGCGTCGTTGGGGGCGCTGCCCATCTCGATCTGAAGAAGCGCCTGGGACGAATACTGGGGGCTTGAGAAGAGCGCATGAAGCGCTACCAAGCCCGCGACGACAAGGAACGCAACCAGGGCAGATAGCCACCGATCGCGCAGGATGTCGATGTACTGGAAGATCGAGCGCGGAGCCGAGCGCTCCGTTTCGCCTGATCCCGGTTGATGACGACTCATGAAATCCACTCCCCGAGGCGGTGATCAACAATGACGTAGCTCGGCCCTTGGCTCAGCTGGCAAGGGTACCGTTGGGCCCGCTTCGCTGGGTAAACAGAGAGAGGGCCCCGAGGGGCGTGCAAAGGATGGCCTTCTCCTGCCTAGCGGTCAAGCGCTAGGCCCGTGAGGAGGAGGGCCAATGCTGTGTTGATGTAGGGCAGGACGAACTGAGCCGCGCGCAGGTTTGTTGCCTGGTTGCTCGGCGCGACCATCACCCGATCGCCGCTCCGGAGCTGGATCGCCTCGCCGAACTTGTAGACGTCTTCGGAAGAAATCGCGAGGACCTGGGGGTTGTCCCAGCCGCCGCGATAGATCCGCACCTGGTTGACATCGGCGTTCACGGAGTCCAAGCCCCCGGCAGCGGCCACGGCCGCCGCGAGGGTGAGTCGACCGCGCGAGAACGGCACCGGACCAGGTGACTTGACCTCGCCCACCACGTAGACCTTGGCGTCCTCACGCTGCGGAACGAAGACGAGATCTTTCGAGCGCATGGTGACGTTGCGGCTCATGTCGCCGCGCATGATCATGTCTGCCATGGAGACGGGCAGGATCTTGGAGTCGCGCACCACGTAGGCCTGCTCGAGATCCGCCTGCTCGGAAGCCCCGCCGGCCAAGGCAAGGGTCGCCAGCAGCGACATGTGGCCATCCACGGGATAGACGCCGGGCTGATTGACAGCCCCGAGGACGTAGAACGTCTGGGACTTGAACTCGACGACGTCTACGGAGACGAACGGGTTCTTCTTGTACTTGATAAGCCGCTCGCGCAAGTCGTCCTGGAGTTGGATGACCGTCAGACCATTCGTGGGGACGGCGCCGAGCTCCGGGAGGTAGATGTTGCCGTCGGGCTTGACGATCGTCGGGAGAACATCGCCGCCCGCCGTTTCGCCGAAGTTCTTCAGGAAGTCCACGTCGCCGGTGATGCGCAGGCCATCGCCGTTTCCGATGCGGTAGTCCATGCGACCGTTCTCCCCGAGGATGTCCATGCGCTCTTCGGGTGCGATGGGCTTGAACTTCGCGGTGACCGGGCCCGGACCCTGGGCGATGAGCTGCTGGACCTCTTCCGGATGCGCACGGGGCTTCGGTGTCTGACAACCTGCGAAAACGACCACCGTGGCGAGCAGGACGGCCCGCATGCTCGCGGAGCCAGTGAGGAAGCCGTGACTGCGTTTCGAGGAGGGCATTGGCACTATCCAGGGGCGTCATCGCGCTACCGTGTTGGAAGCGGCACGCAGTACGATAGGGCACTGAGGGTGGGCTTCCAACTTGATGTCATCCGCCGCCGGCAATCCCCCAACATGGATCCACTCCCAAATCCTCTCCGCATGAGCCACACGCCCCTCTCCCCCGCCGCCTCGCCTCGCGTCCAGGCGCGCTGGCTGCGGGCGATCGTCGGGCCATGCTCGAGCGACGGGGTGTGCGCAAGCGTGGCAGCGGGCCCACACCCGGCGGACCTTCCGGACTACGAACAAGGCTGGGAGCCCATCCTTGGGCGGGTTGAGGCCGAGGGACTGGGTCCGCACTTCGCCCGCCTGCTTGAGGGCTCGGGGAGGCCCAACCTACCCAAGTCCGTCGCGGATGCGCTGCGCCGGTCCGCCATGAGCCGCAGCGCCCGGACGCTGGTGCAGGTCGAGGCCCTGCGCTGTGTTACGGATGACCTCTCTCGCGCAGGCATCCCCGCCCTGTCCTTCAAGGGCCCCGCCCTCGCCTGCGTGCTCACGGGCGAACCGAGCGGACGTGAGTACTCCGACCTGGACGTGCTCGTTCCGCGGGCCCAGCGCCAGCGCGCCAGTGAGGTCTTGCGTCGCCTCGGCTACGTAGCGGACGCCCCCCTGGCACAAGGCTCCGGCTCCACGTTTCGCCACGCGTGCGCGATGGCGTTTCGGCATGCGCATGGCGTAAGCGTCGATCTCCACTGGGGTCTCGCCTCACCCCTGTTTCCGCTGCGGCTCTCGTGGCTGGGGCTTGTGCGTCGGTCGCGGCGCGTCCGGGTCGCGGACTTCGAGGTCATGACCTTCGGGCCGGAGGACACGCTGCTCCACCTCTGCATGCACGGCGCCAAGGACGACTGGGCCTACTGGAGCGCCCTCGCCGACATCGCAGGGCTGCTGGCTGCCGAGCGGGGCCTCGACTTCGACCTCGTGCGCGGCCTGGCGACGAAGGCGGGTACACGCCGGGTACTGCGCGTCGGACTTCTTCTCGCAACCCGAGTCGCACTCGCTCCTCTACCCAGGTACCTACGCAGTTGGGCCCACCACGACGCGACCGCGGTCGAGATCGCCAGAGAAGCGGAAGAGCGGCTGCTTGCCGGCGGGGCGGTTGATCAGTCGATTCACGCACGCCTGAGGCGGGCCTGGCGCACCCGAGAGCGCTACAGCGACCGCCTGACGGCCGTACTCGGGGCCGCCGTGCGCGTCGCGGAACCGAGAGGCGAGGAGGCCTCCGCCTGGGGCTGGCTCCGGGCGCCGGGTCGTCTCCTGCGTGACCTGCGCTCCGACGCGCGACCGCCGCTTGGCGGCGCAGACGACACGTCACGCGGCATCGCTCCTAGCGAAGCGCAACGCCCTGTTCCGTGATGTCGATCTCGCCGGCGTCATCCGGGACCGGCGGGAACTCGGCGAGCTTCTCAGCCGCGTTCCGAAGCACGCGGATAACGATCGTCTCGCGCTCTCGGCCCAAGACGCTGCCGCTCGTCACCTCCGGCCCGCGCCAGGCAGCGCGGCCGACCTTCATGCGGATCGTGTGGTGTTCGCAGGGCCTACCCGGATGCGCGTCGCCTTGCGCCTCCACACAGCAGCCCTCACGGTTGACGACTTGGGAGCCCCTCACCGTGACGGAGCAGAGCCTGGCCCCCTCCACAAAGTGAAGCAGGGCCCGCTCCACCTCAGCACGATCTTCGGCTCTCTTGATGCGCAGGCCTACGTAGCGCTGCAAGGCGTGCAGTCGGCGCATCGGACGCCGCTGGCCCATGACCTCGCCTGCGTGGTAATTGCCGCGGCGCGTGAGCATGGCTACGGCGAAGAACCAGAACAGAGCGCTCAACATCAGCGAGACGGCCCCCGGCCAGAGGACACCGAAGACGGCATGCAGCGTGGCAAAGGCGAGCACGACCGCCAGGCCCCGACGCTGCGTGCCGAAGTACTGCACGGCCTTGTGATGAACGTGGCTGCCGTCAGCAGAGAATATAGGCTTGCTTCGAATGAAGCGACGCGTCACAGAGACGGCCACGTCGCCCAGGGGGTACGCACACGCGGCGAGCGCGAGCGGCACGTTCCGGACGGCAGGCAGTTGCAGTGAGAGCGCAGCCAACAAGAACCCCAACAGCAGGCTGCCCGAGTCGCCGAGGAAGATGCGCGCCTTGGGCATGTTGTAGTGCAGGAAGCCAAAGCAGGTGCCGGCGAGCGCGATCGGGACCAGAGAGCCGACCCCCCCTGCTACCAAGACCGCCAGGCCAAGCATGGTGAGCGAGGACGCAAGCCCATCGAGGCCGTCGCTGAGGTTTACGGCATTGGTGACCAGCACGACCCAGAAGAGGATGACCGGCACCTCGGCCACGCCGAGACTGAAGGAGCCCAGGCCCGGCACCACGAGTTCCGGAAGCCGGAAGCCGGCGAGGACGAGTGCCGTGCCGGCGGCCAGCTGGCAGACGATCTTCGGAAGCGGGCGCATCCGACGGACGTCGTCGACCAGGCCGCAGCCGAAGGCGATCGTCGCACCGACCAGCAGGCCCCAGTTCCTCGCGTCATCCAGAACGGCCAAGACGGCCAGTGTGATCGCGATCGGGACGAACAAGGCGATCCCACCGGCGCGGGGGGTGCGCCTGCCGTGCTGGTCACGGCCGCCCGGCAGCGCCAGGATGCGATGGCGGAGCGCCCAGCGCGCGATGCGCGGAACGAGCAGCCAGGTCGCCAGTGCGCAGCCGAGGAACAGGAGGGCCGCACTTCGATCGCGCCCCAGCAGCAGCCCTGCGGCGCCCGCGGCCGCGAACAGAACGGACGGCACGGCGCGCCGGCGCGTCAGACTGCTCCAGGACTGGTTTGTCATAATCGACACGGACCTACCGCG
>JAQBWE010000334.1 GCA_027625315.1 Planctomycetota bacterium | reverse complement strand
CCGCTCGCCCCGGCAGCCCGCGGGCCCGCCCTCGCGCTGCCGCTGGGTGATGGAGCCGTCGTACTCGGGGGTGGCGAGAGCGGCTGCCGGATCATCGACCAGCACGGCGAAGTGCGCTCCGCTGGCGCCGCGCGGCCGGAGACGCAGCGCACACCCTGGGTCGGCGCCGCCGGCGTCGCGTGGATCGATTCCGACGGCAGCGTGCAGTGGCTGGGCGCCGACGCCAGCGCTCCCCACCGCGTCACGGGCCTGGGTGCGGCGGTCGAAGCCGTGGCGGGCAACAGCCAGCACCTGTTCGGCGCCGGAGCGGACGGCCATATGCGTGCCGTCAGCCTTACAAAGCCCCACGAGACCAGTTGGAGCGCGCCGCTCGGCGGTCGCGTGGGCGCGGTGCCCGTGGTCCTGGAGGGCGGTTTGTACGTCCTCGTCGAGGGCCGGCTCGTTGCCTTTGACGCCTAAAGAGCCCGCGTCTTGGCCTTCACTTCAGGCGCCGGACTGGTCGATAGGCGCTTGCTCGCCCGTCACGTTTGGGACGGTCGGGTCTCGCTAGGAGTCGTCGTGGGAAGCATCGGCAGCTGGTTCGGAGGCCGGACGGTAGCCACGTTCGTGGACCGTGCCCGCAAGAAGCTCGCCTTGGGCAAGCTGGAGGACGCTGCGCGCATCGTCGAGCAGGGTCTCGCCCAGTTCCCCGGTAGCGGGTCCCTGCTGGATCTCCGGCTCTCGCTGCGCCGCGCACGCGCCAACAAGACGATGCGCCGGCTCGAAGCACGCATCGACGCGACCCGCGACGCCTTCGCCTACGAGGAACTCATCAAGCTCTACCGCGAGCTTGAGCTGCCCGACGAGGCGCGCCGCCGCGCTGAGGGCTACTGCGAAGCGCATCCGCAGCGTGACACGCCCCACCTCGTCCTCGGCGAGATGGACCTGCATGCGTTCCTTGATGAGTTCTCCGCCCGTCACGGTTACTCCGCTCACGGCCACCTGGTCCAGGCGGCGAACCTCAACGCGCTGGCTCTCCAGCCGCGACTTCTGCTCGCCGAGCTGTACTTCTGTATCGGTGCCGACCGCTCGCTCGCGGCCGTCCTGGCCGCGCTGCGCTCGATGGCGCCGAATACGGAAGAGATGCAGGCCGCGCTGGCGCTCATGGAGCGTGTCGCCAACCCGGATGCGGAGGAGCGCTTTGACGGCCTCTTCGAGCGCATCGAAGTTGGGGGCGAGCTCGTCCGTGACCCCCAGGACTGGCCGCTCACGACGCGCCGCGCAAGCCGCTCGCAAGTGAACGAGGAGCGGGCTCAGCCGCTGGTGCAGCGCCTCCTCAGTCAGGGCGCGATGGAAGAGGTCGTCGTGCTGCGGCGCGACGGCACTGTCATGACGCACGCCACAGCGGGCGCCAGCGCGCCGGAAGCCGCGGGCACGCTCATCAAGCCCGCCGCCGCCGCGGCTGGCTTCATTGAGGTCGTACGCACGGTTGGCCGCAAGGTGTTCCCGCAGGCACGCGAGTTCGACATGGGCAAGTTCAAGCGCTGCACGATCCGCGGCGACTTCGGCAATGTCGTCGTCGGCCGCGTGGGCAACGTCATGGTTGGTGTGCGCGGTCCGCAGAGCACGGATCCGACCCGCATGTGGGACGCACTCGCCATGCGGCTTGAGAGCGTCTGCGGAGGTGAGGCATGAAGTCCATCCTCCAAGAGTTGAACAAGGCCATCAGCGCGCGCGGCTCGCTGGTGGTGGCACGCGACGGGATGCTCGTAGCGTCCCAGGTGCGCGAAGGCGTCGACGTGGAGCGCCTCGCGGCGCTTGGCGCGGCGCTGGTCACCGACGTCGCCGAGAGCCTCATGGCCTCGGGACACAACGGTTTCTCGCACGTCGAGGTCGCGGCCGAACACGGCAAGGTCATCCTGGCTGAAGCTGGACCCCTCTACCTGCTCGTGCTCGTTGGAGCGCGGCTGGAGATTGGTCCGGGAAGCATTGAGATCCGGAGCGCGGCTCAGAAGCTGATTCGCGCGTCGGACCTCGCGTTCAAGTAGCGCTCGGCGACACGAACGAGACACGGAGCACACGCATCATGGTCCAGATCAACTTCGCGCAGAAGGAGATCCAGTGCAAGATCGTCTACTACGGTCCGGGTATGTCCGGCAAGACGACGAACCTGGAACTCGTACACGCCAAGGCGCCCGACAGTCACCGCGGTGAACTGACGAGCATCGCGACGACGGGCGAGCGCACGCTCTACTTCGACTACATGCCGCTCGACCTCGGTCAGATCGCGGGCATCAGCACCAAGTTCCAGCTCTACACGGGCCCCGGTCAGATCTACTACAAGTCCACGCGCCGGCTCGTGCTGCAAGGCGTGGATGGCATCGTGTTCGTCGCCGACTCGAGCCGCGAGAAGCTGCGTGAGAACAAGGAGTCGCTCGCCGATCTCGAGGACAACCTCAAGGAAATGGGCAAGACGGTCAAGGACGTGCCCATCGTCCTGCAATACAACAAGCGCGATCTGCCGGATGCGATGACCATCGAGGAACTTGATCTGGAGCTCAACCCGCACGGCTTCCCCACAACGGAGGCCACGGCCACGACGGGTGAGGGCGTGTTCCCCACGCTCAAGCAGCTGGCGTCGATGGTGCTGGAGGCCGTCAACAA
>JAQBWE010000333.1 GCA_027625315.1 Planctomycetota bacterium | reverse complement strand
GACCTGGGGCACGGACACCCAGAGCGCGCCCCCGCGGATCCCCGGGTCCGGGAAGCGATGTCCAAGGCGATCAACCGCCAGTTGATTACGGACACCATCTTCGGGGGCAATGCGCGGCCGTGGGGTGTGAATAGTTCGCCCGTAACGCCGGGGTACCTCGATCTCCCGCCGGATCCCTACGATCCCGCCGAGGCCCAAACCCTTCTCGATGCCGCCGGTTGGGGTGAGGGGTTCGAAACTGAAATCTGGGCGCCCGACGGATACCTGGGTACGGAAGAGAAGCAGGCGATTCAGGCCGACTGGCGCCAGATCGGGATTGACGCCACTCTTGTCAATGTCGAGTTTGTGACCTGGATCGAGGATCTGACGAACCGGACGCGCGGCGGCGTGACCTGGATGAGCATCGGCTCGGACTACTTCGATCCGTCCGGTTATACGCACTTTGAATTCACGGATGCGGTCTACGGGACGAATTCGGATCCCTGGTTTGACGAGCAGGCAAACCTCCTCTTGTCCGCCCCGACAGACGAAGAGCGCATCGCGGCCTGGAGCCGGATCTTGGAGCGGCACCATGAGGAGCGCATTGCCATGACGCTCTGGGCGGTCGACAGCTTCCTGCTGGCCGGGTCGAACGTTGCGGACTGGAAGCGCGTGCAGGGCATCTTCGTCCCGCACAACATGGAATGGGTGAAGCTGAACGAGCACGTCTAATCGCGCGGGTCGCGGTTCCGTTTCGTCCTCTGCTGGCGAGACGCAGTGTGCATGCGCTTCCCGCGGCGCTGAGCGACTGACACGGATGGACGGGTGCGTGCGGCCATCCGCAGATGGGGGTGATAGGTGGAGACACTCCGGGATCGCGTAGCCGTCGTGGGGATGGGCTGCACCGAGTATCGCGACCACTACGACCTGACCGGGGAAGACCTGCTGGTGGAGGCCTGCACGGCGGCCTTCGAAGATGCCGGCATTGACGGTGAGCAGATTCAGGCGGCCTGGCTTGGTGGCGGAATCACGGGACAGACGCTGAACCATGCGCTGAAGCTCAAGTTCATCCCCACGTCAAAGGTCGAGAACTGGTGCGCGACGGGGACCGACGTGTTTCGCAATGCGGCCACGTCGGTGGCGGCGGGCCTCTACGACATCGTGCTTGTCGCAGGCTTCGCCGCCAAGAGTGATGTGCAGGCCCATGACGTCGGGATCTTCAATGGTGGTCCCACGGGGGAGTGGCTCTTCGGCCCGGAGGTGGGGTTCTCCGGGGCCGGGGCGGCCAGCACCTTCGCCACCTTCGCCACGCGCTACGCCCACCACTACGAACTCACCTACGACCAGCTCAAGCAAGGCCTCGGCGCGATTGCGGTCAAGAATTACTATCACGGCTCCATGAATCCCCGCGCTTACCTCCGCAAGCGCGTGACCATGGAGGAATACCTGGGGGCCCGGATGATCTCCTGGCCGCTCGGCCTGCATGATTGCAGCTCCATGCCGAGCGGCGCCGCTGCCGCCGTGGTCGTCAGCCCCAGGATTGCCAAAGCGCGCGGCCTCCCCTACATGACCGTCCGCGGACAAGGCATGGCGGTGGGGACCAAGCGCTATCGCATGGATAGCGACTACGACTGGACCCATTTCCCCGAGAACGTCATGGCCGCAACGACCGCCTACGAGCAGGCCGGCATTACCAACCCGCTCGAGGAAATTGACATCGCCTGCATGCACGACGCCTTCACCGTGGTCGAGCTCTGCACCTACGAGGATCTGGGGTTTGCGCCCCGGGGCGCCGGCGGGGACTACGCGCGGGAGGGGGTCTTCACGCTGGGCGGCACGCTCCCCGTCAACACCAACGGCGGCCTGAAGAGTTTCGGGCACGGTGGTGGCTCCAGCGGGATCCACAAAATGTTCGAGGTCTATTCCCAGTTGCTCGGGCGGTCCGGGGAGCGACAGGTCGAAAACGCACGCGTCGGACTCGTCCACGATCAAGGCGGCTATCCCGGGACCTACACCTCCGTGATCTCGGTCTTTGAGCGGGAGGACTGACTTTTCCCCGCGCCTTGGAAGAGGCGGTGCAGTGTGGCAGCCAAGATCATGTCCGCCGAGGAGGCCGTTGGCCTGGTCCGTGACGGCGACACCTTTACCATCAGCGGCGTCATGGGCTGGATGCATCCCGCCGCGATCATCCGGGCGCTGGAGATTCGGTTTCTCAGCGAAGGCCATCCGCACGGGCTGACCTGGTTCGATCCATTTCCCACCGGCATCCCCGGCCTGGAGCCGTTTGCGCACGACGGCTTCCTGCGCCGCGTGATCGGTGGGTGGTACACGCCCTACCCTCGGCTCCAGGAGGCCATCCTGGCGGATGCGGTTGAGGCCTACTGCTATCCGCTGGGGACGCTCTCGTTCCTCTGCCAGCAGGCAGCCGCGGGCCGCGCGGGCTATGCGACGCAAGTCGGCCTCGAAACGTACATGGATCCGCGGATTGGCGGGGCGCGGCTCAATGCCCGGACCACCCATGAACTGGCCTCCTATCAGGAGATCAACGGTGAGCCGTACCTCTGGATGGAAACCGTGCCGATCGACTGCGCGATCATCCGCGGGTCGGCGGTGGACGAGGATGGCAACCTCAGCCTGGCGGATGAGAACCTGACGATTAACGTCGTCAACCAGGC
>JAQBWE010000332.1 GCA_027625315.1 Planctomycetota bacterium | reverse complement strand
GAAGCAGGCGAATCAACGGGTGCGTACGCATGGGCGCCGATGGTAGCGTCCGCGCTTCGCGTTACCTCGTTGTCGCATCTGGTTGCAGATTACATCTTCTTGTGGGCGACACCAGAACTCGCGCTTGGCGGGCCGCGCGCACGCCCGTAGGCTTCGCCTCCCCGGTCCGGGGATGCCCGGTCGGCGTCCCCTCCGAGCACGCGAGGAGCCCCCATGAGCGCGACGAAGATGCTGCAGATCTTGGACGCCCCGGGCAAGGACAAGGGACGCACCCCGGCCGGCCTGAAGAACGACGACCTCAAGGCCATGTTCCGCGCGATGTTCTTCACGCGCCTGCTCGATCAGCGCGGCATGAATCTGCAGCGCCAGGGGCGCATCGGGTTCTACGTGCCCTCCTTCGGGCAGGAGGCGAGCCAGATCGGCGCTGGCTACGCCATGGCCGACGAGGACATCCTGTTCCCGTCCTACCGACTGATCTCCATCGCGCTGCTGCGCGGCATCGACTTGCGGCATGTGTTCAACCAAGCGTGGGGCAACGCGGAAGACGTGTGCAAGGGCCGGCAGATGCCGAACCACTACGCGTTCCCGGAGATCAACTGGCAGAGCATCAGCTCCCCCATCGGAACGCAGATCACTCACGCCGCCGGCGCGGCGCGCGCCGCGCAGATCCGCGGCGACAAGCGCGTGTCGTGGGCCTGGTTTGGCGACGGCGGCACTTCCAGCAACGACTTCCACGCCGGCATGAACTTCGCCGCCGTGTGGAAGGCCCCGTGCATCTTCATGTGCGAGAATAACCACTGGGCCATCTCGGTGCCTCAGGAGATGCAGTCGGCCTCCGCGACCTTCGCGGAGAAGGCTGTTGCGTACGGCATGCCGGGCGTGCGCGTTGACGGCAACGACGTCCTCGCGGTCTACGAAGCGTGCCGCGAGGCGCGCGACCGCGCCGTAGCCGGCAAGGGCCCGACCCTCATTGAGACGGTCACGTTCCGCATGGGCCCGCACTCATCCTCGGACGACCCGAGCAAGTACCAGAGCAAGGAGCTCTTCGAGTCCTGGCAGAAGAAGGATCCGATCGATCGCTTCCGCGCCTGGATGAAGGGCAAGCGCATCTGGACCCAGAAGTGGGAAGACGAGCTCAAGGAGCAGATGCTCGCGGAGATCGCCACGGCGGTGGAAGCGGCTGAGTCCACACCGGCGCCCGCCATCGACACCCTCTTCGATGACGTTTGGGCCGAGATCCCGGCCATGCTCCTCGAACAGAAGGCCGCGCTCATCGATCAGATTCGGCGCACGGGCGACATCGAAGACACCGGCGGCGCGTTCCCGCTCTAGGCGGTTCGCGTCCCCGCTACGTGAAAGGCAGCACACCATGCCCGAAATGACCATGCTCAAGGCCATCAACGATGCCTTGCGTATCGCGATGACCAAGGACGACGACGTCGTCATGCTCGGCGAAGACATCGGCAAGAAGGGTGGCGTGTTCGGCGCCACCGAGGGCCTGCACGCCGAATTCGGCGACTTGCGCGTCATGGACACGCCGCTGAGCGAGTGCGGGATCATCGGCACCGCCATCGGCATGGCCCTGTACGGCCTCAAGCCCGTGCCTGAGATCCAGTTCCAGGACTTCATCTTCCCGGGCTTCGACCAGATCGTGAGCGAGATGGCGAAGATGCGCTACCGCTCCGGCGGTCACTTCACTTGCCCGATGGTTGTGCGCACGCCCTCGGGCGGCGGCATCCGCGGTGGCCACTATCACTCGCAGTCCGGTGAGGCCTACTTCGCCCACACGCCGGGCCTGCGCGTGGTCATGCCCAGCACGCCGCGCGAAGCCAAGGGCCTCCTGCTCGCGTCGATCTTCAACGACGACCCCGTCATCTTCCTCGAGCCCAAGGCGCTGTACCGCCACAGCAAGGAAGAGGTCGAAGAGGGTTTCTTCACGGTCGACATGGACAAGGCCCGGATCGCCCGCACCGGCAAGGACGTCACCGTCTGCAGCTGGGGCGCGATGGTGTCGATCGTCATGGACGCGGCCGCTGAGGCCGCTGAGAAGGGCATCGACGTCGAGGTCATCGACATGCGCTCGATGCTCCCTTGGGACGCCGAGACAGTGATCGAGAGCGTGCGCAAGACGGGCCGCTGCATCGCCGTCCAGGAAGCACCCCGGACGTGCAGTTTCGCTTCGGAGATCGCTGCCACGGTCGCCGAGAAGTGTGTGGACAGCCTGGAGGCGCCGGTGGCGCGTGTGTCGGGCTTCGACACGCCGTTCCCCTACAGCCTCGAGCACGTCTACAAGCCCGACAAGAAGCGCGTGCTGAACGCGATCGACTACGTGGCGAACTGGCAGTAGGGAAGGAGCCGCACATGGCGTTCGAGTTCAAGCTGCCGGACATCGGCGAGGGTCTCACCGAGGGTGAGGTCGTCAAGTGGCTCGTGAAAGAAGGCGACACCGTCGTCGACGACCAACCGATGGTCGAGGTCATGACCGACAAGGCAACGGTCGAGATCACTGCGCCGCGCGCCGGCGTGATTGCCGAAATCCGCGCCGCCGAGGGTGAGGTGGTGCCCGTGGGCAACGTCCTCGTCGTCATCGACGACGGCAAGGGAGTTGCACCGGCGGCGCCTTCTGCAGCTGCTCCCGCCGCCCCTGCTGCCCAGGCAGCGGCCCCCGCGCCCAC
>JAQBWE010000050.1 GCA_027625315.1 Planctomycetota bacterium | reverse complement strand
GGCCAGGCGGGTCTTGATGTAGTCCAGATCGTCGCGCGGAACCGCGTCGATGAGGCGCTTCGTGTAGGCCTGCTGCGGATTGGCGTAGATCGACTCAGACGTGCCCACCTCGACGAGCAAGCCGTCCTTCATCACGGCCATGGTGTCGGACTGGAACTTCACCACGCTCAGATCGTGGCTGATGAAGATGTAGGTTAGCCCCAGCCGCTCCTGCAGGTCCTTGAGCAGGTTCAGCACCTGCGCCTGCACCGACACGTCCAACGCCGAGACCGACTCGTCGCAGACGATGAACGACGGGTTGAGCGCGAGTGCGCGCGCAATCGAGATGCGCTGGCGCTGGCCGCCCGAGAACTCGTGCGGGTAGCGATTCATGTGCGACGCCAGCAGCCCGGTCTCCACCAGCAGCTCGGCGACGCGGTCGGTGCGCTCCCGCTTCGAAGGGAAGAGCCCGTGCACCTCCATCGGCTCGCCGATCATGTCGCCCACCGTCATGCGCGGGTTCAAGGACGAGTACGGGTCCTGGAAGATGATCTGCATGCGTCGGCGCAGTTCGCGGAACTCACTCGTCGAGAGCGAGAACACATCCTGGCCGTCGAACATCACCTTGCCTTCGACCTTGACGCCGCCGCGGTTCTCAATCAGACGCAGCAGCGCGCGACCGGCGGTGGTCTTCCCGCAACCCGACTCCCCCACCAGGCCCAGGGTCTGCCCCGGCCAGACCTTGAACGAGATGCCGTCCACGGCGCGGACGTAGTTGGCCACGCGCCCGAAGACACCCTTGCGAATCGGAAAGTGGACCTTGAGGTTCTCGACTTCGATCAGCGGCGGACCCTTGGGGTCCGTCAGCTTGTCGCGCCCCACCGTCTCAAGCTTCCTGAGCTTGTCCTCGTCGACGGGCTTCTCGACGATGACGAGCCGGTTGTCCTCGTCCTTGGTCCAGCTCATGAAGGTGGAGGTGGTCGGGAGGCGGCGGTACTTCGTGTCGAGCGACGGCCGGCACGCCAGCAGGCTGCGCGTGTAGGGGTGCTGCGGGTTACTGAAGATGTCGAGTACGTCGCCGTACTCGACGAGATGGCCCTGGAACATCACGGCCACGTGGTCACTAATCTCAGCGATGACGCCGAGATCGTGGGTGATGAACAGGATCGACATGCCACGCTCGTCGCGCAGCTTGCGCATGAGATCCAGGATCTGCGCCTGAATCGTGACGTCGAGCGCCGTGGTCGGCTCGTCGGCGATGAGCAACTTCGGGTTGCACGCCAGTGCCATGGCGATCATGACGCGCTGCTTCTGGCCACCCGACATCTCGTGGGGATAGCTGTCGATGCGGCGCTCGGGATCCGGGATGTCCACCTCGCGGAACAGCTGCATCACGCGCGCGCGCGCGTCCTCGCGCGAGAGCCCCTCGTGGATCATGATCGGTTCCATGACCTGGTCGCCGACCGTGAACACGGGGTTCAGCGAGGTCATCGGTTCCTGGAAGATCATCCCGATGTCTTTGCCGCGGATGTACCGCATGTCGGCCTGCGGGATGCTCACCATGTCCCGCCCCAAGAACGCAATGTGGCCGGCTTCGATGCGAGCGGTCTCAGGCGGCAGGAGTCGCATGAGCGAGAGGGCCGTCACGGACTTGCCCGAACCGGACTCGCCGACGACGCCGAGGGTCTGGCCGCGCGCGAGGCGAAGCTCCGTGTCGGCCTCGAAGTCCACCGCCTTGACGATGCTGTCCTCGGTGTGGAAGTAGGTCTTCAGGCCCTTGATGTGGACCAGCAGTTCAGCGTCGATCGCGGTGTCGCTCATGGCCGCGGATTCTGGGGGCCCCATGCCCGCCTGTCAAACCGCACCTCGTCCCGGCGGCGCGAACGACAAGCCTTCAGCGGACGCCCGTCGACCCAAAGCCGCCTGCACCCCGCGTCGTGGCGTCGAGGGCTGGGGTGGGCACCCACGCCGCGCGCGACACGGGTGCGAACACAAGCTGGGCAATGCGCATGCCCCGTTCGACCATGAACGGCGCCGCGCCCGTGTTGGCGAGGATCACCTGCAACTCACCCCGGTAGTCGCTGTCGATCGTGCCGGGGCTGTTGGGGCAGGTGATGCCGTGGCGCAGGGCGAGGCCGCTGCGCGGGCGCACCTGGGCCTCGAAGCCGCTGGGGATCGCGATTTTGAGACCCGTCGGCACCAGCGTGCGCGCACCCGGCTCGAGCACGAGCGGCGCCTCGATCGCGGCCAGGAGGTCGAGTCCCGCGGCTCCCGGCGTGGCGTAGGCCGGTAGGGGCAGGCCGATCGCGTGGGGCAGGAGTTCGACGGGCACGGAGAGGTCGGGCGCGGTCACGCGGCGAAACTAGCAGGCTGCTCCCCCAGAGCGCCCGCGCACGGCGCGTCGCCAACTACAGACGCCGGGTCATCCGCAGTTTCAGCACGCCCTCCTCGCGGAAGGGCTCCTCGGGCACGCGCGGGTCCGCGAGGAAGCCCGCCGCGGCGTAGAAGCGGCGGGCGCGCGCGTTGCCCGTGAGCACCCACATCACCATCTCCGCGTGGCCCGCGCCACGCGCCTCAGCTAGGCAATGCTCCATCAGCGCGCGCCCGTAACCCTGCCCCACGCGTTCCGGATCCATGTAGATCGCGAAGAGTTCGTGCGTGCCCGGCGGCAGGTCCGCGTCGCGGGCGGGCCCGGTCGCCGCCCAGCCGACGATGGCGCCGCCCTCCTCGATCACCCAGTCGACCTGACCGACAACCGGCTGGGCCTCAAGTCGCTCACGTCGACTCACGAGTCGCTCCTCGAACGAGATCGCGTCGAGCAGCGCATCCGACAAGATGCCGCGGTAATGGACCTTCCAGCCACCCACATGGCAGCGCGTGATCCCCTCGGCGTCTTCCGGGCGGGCCAGCCGGATGGCTCTCCCGTCCGGCTCCGACCCGGCGGAGGGCATGTCGAGCCGACCCAGCACCACCGAGCGCCGGGCGCCGGTCGCCGCAGGCACGTTGCCAGGCAAGCCGCGCCACGTTCGATCCGCGAGCAGGGCAAACGCGACCGCCTCCGCGGCGTCGCGCCACCGGTCTTCGAGAACTTCCACCTCGAGTCCCAGGGGCTCAAGTTCGGCCCGCAGACAACGCATGAGGGTCGGATTGCGCGTTCCACCGCCGCTCATCCGCACGCGGACGAGTTCGGGAAAGCGCGTCAGCACGAACCGCTCATAGGCCTCACGCAGCGTCTTCGCCGTAAACTCGACGGCCGTGCGCACGAGGTCGTGAGGCTCAGCCGCTGGCTGCGCCGCGAGCACGGCGTCAATCAACTCGGGCCCGAACGTGCCGTAGCCCGCGCTACGCGGCGGCGGCGTCGCAAGCCAAGCCGCACGGCGCACGTAGAGTTCCAGCAGTACCTCGTCGTCGACCCGGCCCTGCGCCGACAGCCGACCGTCGCGGTCGATGTCGCCGTCGATGCGGCGCGCAAAGGCGTCGATGAGCATGTTCGCTGGCCCCGTGTCGAACGCGAGGATGTCGGCCGGGTCGGGCGTGAGTACGGCCACGTTGGCGATGCTGCCCAGGTTCTGGCTCGCGCTGACACCGCCCCCCCCATGCAGGATCCACTCCGCCATGGGCACGAGCGGCGCGCCCTCTCCGCCGGCTTCAATGTCGGCTTGGCGGAAGTCGGAAACCACCGGAATGCCCGTCGCGCGAGCGAGCCGGGCACCGTCGCCGACCTGCAGCGTCGCGGCGGGCTCTCCGTCGGCGCGCGGGCGATGGAAGAGCGTCTGCCCATGCGAGCCGAGCACCGCCACCTCCGCAGGGCTCACGCGCGCAGCCGCCAAGAGGGCTCGCACGTCGCTGGCCCAGAGGTCAGCCAACTCAGTATGCAGATGCGGCGAGCCCGCGCACCCCCGCGCGGCCTGCAACCGCGCCGTGAGGGCGGCGGCGTACGGCCGCGTCGTGGCGGCGACGAGCTCGATCGCGGGACGATCACCCGCACCGGTCAGACGGACGAGCGCCAAATCCAGACCATCCATGCTCATGCCTGACATGAGGCCGAGGACCAGTCGTGAATCCGAGGCACTGTGCATACGCCCAGGATACCGGCCCGTGGATTGAGGTTGGAGCGTCGCCTGGTCGCGGCTACGACTGATGTGATGGAGATCGCGCTCTATCTGCTCACCGGGTTCGTTCTGCTCTGGAAGGGCGGCGATCTACTCGTGGACGGCGCCGATGCGTTCGCGCGCAGCCACGGCGTGCCGCCCACCCTCGCTGGCGTGTTCATCCTGGGCTTCGGCACGTCGTTTCCTGAGCTCGCCATCAGCGTGCTCGCCGCACTGGACGGCGAAGCCGAGATCGCCGTCGGCAACGTAGTCGGCAGCAACATCGCCAACGTGGGCCTAGTACTTGGCATCGCGGCCGCGATCGCGGTCGTACACGTGAATCGATTCCTCGCGCGCGTCGAAATGCCCGTCGCGATCCTGGCCTCGATCCTGGCCTATGTCCTCATCGCGGACGGCACCGTGGATCGCATGGATGGGTTCATCTTGCTGGGCGGCTTCGCGCTGTACTGCGCCTTCGCCTTGGGTACGGTCCGGCACCGCGACATCGACACGGGCGAGCCGCCCCCGCGTCGCCCCTGGTTCGACCTTGGCAAAGCAGTGGTTGCGCTGGCCACGGTCGTTGGCGGCGCCGAGTTGTTCAAGACGGGCGCCGTCAGCCTCGCGGAGCAGTTTGACGTCTCCCGGGTGGTCATCGGCTCGACCCTGGTCGCCGTTGCCACGAGCCTGCCTGAACTCGCGACCGGCATTGCCGCCGCCCGGGCTCGCAAGGCCGACCTCGTCGTGGGCAACGTGATCGGCAGCAACATCTTCAACCTGCTGCTGGTGCTCGGCGCCGCGGGCGCCGTGGCCGATCAAACGGTGGATCCGTCTGTGCCCCAGGTGCTGATGCCTCTGATGGTGGGCCTCGCGATCCTGCCCCTTGCCATCTGCTGGATCCGCGGCCGCGCCATCGGGCGCCGCTCCGGCGTGCTGATGATCCTCATCTACGCCGCGTTCATTGCGTACTCGACCATGGTGGCGCGCTAGCGGCTAGCCCCGCCGGGGCACCTACAGGCCTTGCACATGCACGAGCAGCGTACGACGGTGCGGCGCGAGCCGGTGCTCGGCGAGGAACAGCCCCTGCCACGTGCCGAGCGCGAGCCGCCCGGCCTGGACGGGGATGCTCTCCGAAGTGCGCGTTACCGCCGCGCGCAGGTGCGCGGGCATGTCGTCGAGCCCCTCAGCCGTGTGCGTATGGTGCGGGTCGCCGTCGGGCGCGAGCCGCTCAAGCCATGCCTCAAGGTCCCGGCGCGCCGACGGATCGGCATTCTCCTGGATCACGAGGCTGCAGGAGGTGTGGCGGCAGTAGACGACGCACAGGCCCGTGCTGACACGCGTCGAGGCGACGACTCGCCGTACGGCGCTCGTTACCTCCAGCAACCCGCGGCCCGGGGTCGCGACGACGATCTCCTCCTGGTGCATCTTCATCGACCGCTCCCTCCCTGGCAGGATACGCGCATCCCGGAGGACCCAGGTGAGCACCATCGACATTGGCACGAGCGCCCCGACCTTCGAGTTGCCCGCCGACGACGGCACCCGCGTCGCCTCGGCAGATTTGGCGGGCTCAGCCTACGTCTTGTGGTTTTACGGCAAGGCCGACACGCCCGGGTGAACGACCGAGGGTTGCGGGTTCCGCGACCAAGGCCAGGAGTTTCGCGACGCGGGCGTCTCGATCTACGGCGTAAGCCCGGATGCGCCAGCCAAGAACGCGAAGTTCCGCGCGAAGTTCGAGTTCCCCTACCCTCTGCTCAGCGACGAAGAGCACACGCTGGCAGACGCGTACGGAGCCTGGGGACCCAGGTCATTCATGGGCCGCAACTACGAGGGCATCGTGCGCTCCACGTTCCTCATCGGAGCCAATGGGCAAGTCAGGGGCGTGTGGCGCGACGTGAAGGTCGCTGGCCATGTGGACGAAGTCCTCGCCGCGGCGCGGGCCCTTGGATAGCCCCATGGGATTGCACGACCCGAGTTCCAGGCCGTTTCGGGGGAGCAAGGCTCGATGACGCTGGCGTTCTTCATCGAGGAGTTGGCGAGCGACCCGGTCTACTACATCAGCGTCGTCGTCGCCGTCGTGATCAGCATCTGCCTGCACGAGCTCGGCCATGGCGTCGCGGCGATTTGGCAGGGCGACGACACGCCGCGCGAGCTCGGTCACATGACGCTCGATCCGCGCGCGCACATGCCGCCGCTCTCATGGGGCTTGCTCCTGCTCGTGGGCATCTCCTACGGTCTCATGCCCGTGAATCCACGCCGGTTCCGCGGCCGCTACGGGTCGGCCCTGGTCGCCGCGGCGGGACCCGCCGTCAACGTCATCCTCGCGGCCCTCGGCATCGTGGCCTGGGTCGGCTGGCTGCGGCTGTCCGGCCCCGCTGAGCCCATGACGCCCGCAGGTAACTTCCAGTCGTTTCTCTACATTTTCGCCCAACTGAACATCGTGCTCGCGCTGTTCAACTTGCTGCCTTTGCCGCCGCTGGATGGCAGCGCCATCGCGGCGAACCTCTCGCCGGCCTACGAACGCGCCGCGCGGGATCCGGCGCGGCAGCAGCTGTTCATGGGTGTCTTCGTGCTGTTCTTCATCTTTGGCGGCCAGTACTTGTTCAAGGCGGCCGACGCGGTCATGGGCGCAGCCCTGCGGCTCGCGTTCGCGGTCGGGTAGTCCGGTCGGCGTATGATCGCGCCGATGCAGCGCCTCGCCATGCTCCTCGCCGTCGCGTCCCTGGCGGGCGCTGCGTGGTGGATCGCCGTGCGCCCCGCCGCGCCGACCGTGTCCGCGGGCCTCGTCGTCGACGTCGAGATACTCGATCGCGCCGGGCAACCGGTCACCCCGGCCCAGGTCATCCTCGTCTTCGGCGGAGCGCGCGTCACCGTGGACGGCGCCGGGCGCGCGCGCATCAACAACGTCCTTCTGCGCGCGGGCGACGAGCCTTCGGCCGAGGCCTTCGCCTACGCGCTGCGGCCGCTCTCGCACTACCACGCGCTTCGGCGCGGCGAATTGCCGAGCATCCAGCGCCAACCCGATGGCAGCTGGCACGCGCGCTACGTCCTGGATGCGCACGGCATCCTGCGCGTGCACGCAGAGCCGGTCAACCTCGGCCGCTGTCGCGTCTATCTGGAGCGCGACGAACCGCTGCAGCGCTGGGAACCGGTCGGCGATCACGCGGTCGTACGGCCCGGCAGCGTGATCGACTTTCGCATCTACCCCGGCTGGTCGCACGTGCCGCTGCGCCTGCAGGGGGATCCGGACGCCGACGGCGCCATCGCGGTCGCCGCCCGGCGCCTCCTCGTGACGGCGCCATCCCCGGGTCACACCGAGCAGGTGCGCATCGTGCCAGAGCCTGCCGCCCCCATCGCGGGCGTCGTGCGTGTCGGGCGCGGCCCGGCGCCGCCGAGCCTCTCCGGCCGCGTGCACGTGAGCCTGCGCGGACCCGACGGGACGCTGACGCCGCTGAGCACGGTTGCGGTCGACGCCGACGGTTCATTCGCCGTGCGCGACGCGGGCACGGGCGAGTACGAGCTCGTCGCGGAGCTCGACTTCGTGCCCGGCTCGACGCGCCGGCTCGTCCCCGGCGGCGGCTACGTCGAGTTCGAGACCGACGCGGCCGCCCGCTGGGCGGTCCTCGAGCATGCCGATTTCGATGCGCGCGCGCGCCCGGTCACGTTTCAGGCCATGGGCGCCGAGGGTGCGCTCCATGCACGGCCGGGCTACGGGCGCTCGATCGTCGCGTTGCCCGCAGGCTCAGGCACGTTGACCGCGTGGGCTGAAGGGACGCCCACGGACGTCCCCCGCCGCGCGGAGGCCGCGTTCACAGCCGAAGCAGGTGAGCAGCTGCTGCTGATCGAGATGGAGCCCGTACCCGACATCGCCGTACGCGTGCGCGTCGCACCCGAGGCGTGGGGCGCTGCGCGCAGCGCGCGTGTGCGCGCCGGCGGGCAGAGCACCACGCTGCTCAAGGGCAGCCGCGAAGATGTCGCCCTCGCGCACGTGGCGCTCGCGGATGACGCGCCACTGCTCGTGGAGATCGCGTGGGACGACCGCGAGGCCGTCGTCACGCGCCGCTGGATCCGGCGCGCAGACGCCGAGGGGTCTGGCGAGGTAACCCTGGACGTCGCACCGGAGCGCGGCGGCTGGCTTGCGATTCACGGACCGGCCGCGCCCACACGCGCCGCTCCGCTTGTGCTCCGCTTGGCGCCCGCGGGGCCGGGCGGGCACGCGCCCGACGCCATCACGTGCACCCGTGCCGGCTTTGCGCCGCTCTGGCGCAGCGAAGAGGCCGTGAGGCCGGGGCGCTACCTCGTGAGCGACGGCGCGGACTCGGCCGGCACTGAGGTTGTCATCCGAGCGGGCGAAACGACCACGATCGAGCGGCAGGTCGAGGACGCGCGTTGATCCGCGGGCCTTACCCGCGCCTGCTCGCCCTCTCCTTCCTCGCGGGCGCCGCGATCATGGCGGCAGAAATCGCCGCCCCGCGCCTCACGGCCCCGCATCTGGGCGTCACCGTGCTTTCGTGGAACGCGATCTTCGCCGTGTTCCTCGGCTCAATCGCAATCGGGAACGCGCTCGGCGGTCGGCTGGCCGATCGGGCCCATCCGCGAGCGATGGCTGTGCTGTTCGGTGCGGCCGGCGTGCTCATCGCCGCGGCGATTCCGCTGGACGCGCTGCTACGCACAGGCGCGCTCGACGGATTGGACCAAACGGCGCGCACGCTGCTCGCCACGACGATCGCGTTCGCACCCGGCGCGATCGCGTTCGGCTGCATCGGCCCCGTGCTCGGCCGCGCGGTGCTCGTCCACTCCCCGCATCCGGGTCGCGCCCTGGGAATGGTCGGTGGGGCCAGCGCGCTGGGCAGCGTGTTCGGGACCTTCATCACGGGCTTCTTGCTCGTGCCCAGCGTCGGCACACGCGCGATCTACCTCGGCGCGGGCGCACTACTGCTGCTGTGCATTCCCATGGCCCTCACCTTCAAGCCCGGAGCTCGGCGCGAAGCGGAGCGCGGAGCGGCGCCCCCGCGCGGCTGGGGCGCGCTGGCCTTCCTCGCCGGCGCGGCTTTCCTGGCCCTCGAAGTCGTGGCCGCGCGTGTCGCCGCCAACCGGCTGGGCACGTCGGTCTACACCTGGACCTCCGTACTCGGCGTCGTGCTCGTCGCGCTCGCGTGCGGCAACGTGCTGGGCGGACGCCTCGCCGATCGCTACGAGCCTGCGCGGCTGATTCGGCGGTTGCTCCTGATCGCATCGTGCGCCGTGGCCGCTTGCTTGTGGACGCCGGCGCTGACGAGCCTCGTCACCGGGTGGGATCTCGGATGGATGCTGCGCTCCCTGCTCGCGGTCGCGGCCGGCTTCCTGATCCCGGCGCTGGCCTTGGGCACGCTGACGCCGGTCGTGATTCGCGGCGCCCTGCGCGAGCCGGGCGCTGACGGCCGGATCGTGGGACGGCTATATGCGCTCGGCACGATCGGAGCAGTCGTAGGCGCCGTCGCCCCGGCGCTCTGGCTCATTCCTTGGCTCGGCCTGCCCGCGTTGCTGGCCTTGCTCGCCCTCACGCTGGCCTTGGGAGCCAAGGCGGCGGGCGCAAGCCCCGAGTGGCCGTGGGTCGGCACGCTCCTCGTGGTCGGCGTGCTGGCCATGCCCGGACTCGACCTCACGCGCGAGCTGGGCGGGACGCTGGGCCTGCGCGAGGACACGGACGGCACCTTCGTGCAGGACAGTCGCTACTTCCACATCCGTGTGGAGGATCACGACGTCCGGTGGGTCACGATGTCGCCCCACACGCGCTTGGACACGCGCTACCTGGCCAACGACGAAACGCTCGAGGGCCGGCTGTCATTCGACGCCGCCAAGCGCCTCATCCTCTGGAAGGGCCCCATGACCCCCGAGCAGGGCGAGCGCCTCCTCGCCGGCGTGCTCGACCCCGGCAACCGCGTCGCGATGGAGCGGCTCGTTGCACGGGCGGGACACCGCGTGCGCCTGCTGTCACTTGACCGCTTCGTTCATGGGTTCGTCGATCTCGACGATCCGCTCTGGCTCGAATACGAGTACGAGATCCTGCAGGGTGCCCTGCTCCGCGCGCTGTGGCCGGACGAGGGCGAGGTCCGCTCGTTCTTCATCGGCGGCGGCGCGTACACGTTTCAGCGGCGCCTCGCCGGCCTCTACGGCGAACGCGCGCACAGCGTCACGGCGGAGATCGACCCCGCGGTCACGGCGGCGGCCGTCAGCCATCTGGGCTTCGAAACGGGGCCGCGGCAAGCCGTGCGCCACCTCGACGCGCGCAGCGCCCTGCGGCGGGAAGAGGCCGGGGTGCGCTACGACTTCATTTTCGGCGATGCCTTCCACGACCTCGGCGTGCCGTGGCACCTCACGACGCGCGAGTTTGCGGCTGAGGTGAAAGCCCGGCTGACCCCGCGCGGGATCTACATCGTCAACATGATCGACGCGTTCCGCTACGGTCACTTCCTCGGGGCCTTCCTGGGCACGCTCGAGGAGGAGTTCAGGCATGTGCGCGTCATCGGCATGGGCCCGCGGGACGACGACACCCAGCAGACCTTCCTGCTCGTGGCATCGGAGCAGCCCCTTGTCTGGGAGACGCTCGTGGACGACGAGGGCACGCCGCTGGACGTCATCACCTACGACGCGGCCGACCTGCGCGCCGTGAAGGCGCGTGCGGGCCAGCGCATCCTGCGCGACGACCACGCCCCCGTCGAGGCCCTGCTCGCACCGGTAGTCCGGCTCCGGGCCGGGCGCGATGCCCGCGCCCGCCGCTAGGCCAGCGCCCTACTTGTGCCCGTGCCCATGCCCGGGCTCGGCCTTCTTGGCGTCGGGCTCGTACACGCCGTGGAAGTGAATGATCGCGGCCTTCAGCTTGTCGGCTTCGGCCGGATCCGCGCTCTGCTTGCACTTCATGGCCTGGGTGATGATGGCGTGCGCCGCCGTGAGGCGCGCGACGTAGTCGCTCTGCTCAGGCTTGATGCGCTGCGCCATGAAGTACTGCGCGATGACATGCTGCGTGTTCTTCGCGTGCTCTTCCTTCGTCGTCACCCAACGGACGAGCTGATTGAGGGATTGCACATCGGACTTGCCTGCCAGCGCCCCGACCTGCTCCATCGCCTTCTTCATCGTGGCGGTGTCCTCGAGCATCTCCTCAAAGCGGCGCTGATCGGCGAAGATGCCGCAGGGCACCTCGCAGTGCGCGTCGGCTACCCGGAGCTCGGCGAGCGGCAAGAAACAGAGCAAGAGGATCGGAAGGACGAGGCGCTGCATGGCTTTCTCCGCGTGGGGTGAGGGGGCCCATGATATCCCTGCGGCCATGGTCGTGGGCCTTGATGATCCGGACGCGCTGCCGCGCCTGCCCCTGCCCGCATTCATCTGCGTCGTGGCGCTGTTGATCGTGGCGTGGGTGCTGCTGCGCGTCCACGTGCTGCGGCGCGAGTTGGCCCGCGAGCGCGAGCCCACCACGAAACTGCCGTTCCTGCACGCCATCGCCGCCAATCCCAAGCTGCGCAACGGCCTGCTGGTGCTCGCAGCGGCGCTGGCCGGCGCGGCGTACCTGCTGGCCTGACCCGTCCAGGCAGGGTCCGACCGGGCTGATCGCGACCGGCTCCTATTCGAGCAGGCGCGCGGCGACTACGACGAAATCGCTGTCGGTCAGGATGCCCTCGAGCTTGCCGTCTCGCACGACCGGTAGTGCGGTGAGCGAGTGCTCTCGCATCAGCCGGATCGCCTCGAGCGTCGGCGTTTCTGGCGCGACCGTCACAGGATCGCGGTGCATGATCGCTCCGATCGAGAGTTCCCCGCTATCGGCGTCGCCCCGCCGGAGCGCGCTCACGACGTCCACGAGCGTGAACATGCCCACGAGCTCACCCTCGGCATTCTCGACCGGCACATGGCGGATGCCTTCCCAGCGCATCATGGCTTCCGCGAGCGTGATGGTGTCTTCCTCGCGCACGGTGAACAGGTCGCGACTCATGATCTGGCCGACCCGCTCGTAGGACGAGCGGCGCATCTCGCGGGACGGCATCTCCATCTTGTCCCAGAGATGCACGGGGCGGCCGCTCTTCTGAGCGTCTAGGTAGTCGAGCACGACGGACTGCAGCGCCTCGTCCTGGGGCATCACGGCGCGCATCCGGTTGTAACCGTCGATCATCCAGCGCGCGCCGGTCTGCCCCGCGCTGACGCGGTCACTGATGATGTCCAAGAGCCGATTCGCATCGGCTTCCGACACGCCGTACTCCCGCAGACCCTTCGCCGCCAGGGGCATCGTGTACAGGATCAACTCATCCGCCGAGTGGCTCCGGCCGTCGAGCCAGTGCAGCGCGGAGCGCAAGCCAGTCGAGGCGGCGTTGTAGAAATTGGCCTTACAGTCGTGGAACGCCATGCGGGCGGCCACGTCGCCGTACTCAGACACGAGCCCGCGCGTGAGACCGAAGAGATAAGCCGCATTGGCCATGCTGTCGGCGGCCGTTGGCCCCGCCGGCATCGGACGGTTCTCAATCCGCAAGTGCGGGACGCCGTTCACGACGCCATAGCACGGCCGGTTCCACCGGTAGATCGTGCCGTTGTGGAGCGCCAGCGCGCCAAGTCGCGGGATTCCCCCCGCGGCGATCACATTCGCCGGCATGGGCTCGCCGTCGTCCATCGGGAGTACGACCCGAAAGCGCGAGACATCGTCCCGGACCAGCTCCAGCACGGACGACTTGACCCACTCATCGCCGAAGAGCACGCGCGGGCGCGAGCCCCGCTTGAGATCCACATCCGTGCGCGTATCGACCGACTGGCGAAACAGCGCGATGCGCGTCTCTTCCCACAGGCGATTGCCGAGCAGCAGGGGCGAGTTGCCACTCGCGGCCACGGCGAGAGCCGTCGCGAGTTGCATCGCGTTATAGGTCTTGGCGAACTCGTCAGGCGCCACCTGCAGGTGCAACTGGAAGGACGTGTTGAACGCTTCGAGCATCACATTGTCGTGCGTCGCGTGCAGGATGTCCGTTCCGCGGATGTGGATGCGGAACTCACCCCTGCGCATGGCCGAGACCCGCCGGTTCAGGGCCGCGTACCGAGGCGAAGGCGTCATGTAGTCCAGCGTCAGGTGCTCCCAACCGAGCGTCGGCAGGATGCCGATCGCCACGACGTCGACACCTTGCTTCGCGGCGGCCGTGCGGATGATGCCCATCTCGCGGCGCAGCTGGCTCTCGATCTGGCTGAAACAGTCGGCCGTCAACTCGACCGGCGGCAAGGCGAGCTCCACGTTGAAGCGCGCCAGCTCGGTCTGGTAGACGCTTCCGTCCCCGCCCAGGATCTCGAGCACCTCCATGGCCCGCGGGGCGGGACGGCCGTGCTCGTCGATCAGGAAGAACTCCTGTTCGACGCCGATCCGAGTCACGCCCTGCTCGAACACGTCCATGGCGAGCAGGCGCTCGAGCGCATCGACATCCGCGATGAGGCGGCGCTCGAAGCGCCGAAGTTCTTCGGGCATGTCGGCGAGGTCGAGGTCGTGGCGTCCCATGCGGCGCAGAGCATAGCCCGGACCGCCGCGCGGTGGTTAGCGGCGTTGACCCTCAGCGGCGGACTTCGCTGCGGCGTCGTTGCTGAGTGCTTCGAGCAGCTTGTCCCACAGGACGTCGGGCGCCTCCGCACCCTTGTAGGCTCGGCCGAGTGCGGTGGCGAGTGCGAGGCGCGCGGCCGCAGGATCTTGGGGCACGCGTTCCGACACGCGCACTTCGTGCTGAAGCGCGAGCACCCTCGCGACCACGCTGCGGCCGAGGACCTCAGGCTTGCTCTCAGGCGTCGCGAGGTCAGCCCACGCCTCACAAAGAGCCGTCAGGACACTCACCGAGCGCTGCCAGTCGCTGTAGGCCAGGGGCTCCATGTGGTGGCTCTCGTAGTACCCCACCCAGAGCTCGACGGCGCGGCTGAGGGCCGCCGTCCCCTCTGGGTCCTTGCGCCGCGCGATCGCCTGCGCGCACTCGATCGCCACGAAGGACTGCTCCTTGCTGGCCTCGACGACCACGGCCTTGCGAAGCGCGGCCAGGCCCTCCTCGCCCTGCAGCGCACCCAGGGCGCGCGCGGCGTAGCCGCGGCCGGTGAAGGGCACGGCCGGAGTGCCGAGCACCTTGCCCACGGCGGCGGCGGCGCCCTCCGGCTGGTGCTCAGCCAGGGCAACCACCGCCGCCAGGGCGCGACCACCGCCGAGCTTGAGCCAAGCAGTCCACGTCTTGAGGTCAGGCGCCACGCCGTCGATCTCAGCCATGGGATCGCCCAGGTAGGTCTCCTCTTCCTGGCTGACCTTGCCCGCGAAGGACGAACGCGGCCACGCGGCCTTGTACTTCTTGTCCCGACGATGACGAACAGCGAAGAAGTCGAACAACTCCTGCTGCACCGAGTCGGGGAAGCCATGTCCCACGCCGTCGAGTTCCGTGTAGACGAAGTCGTGGGTCGTATCGAGGAACTGCTTCGCGACGGCCCGGTCGCCCGACGGTCCAACGACGGCGTCATCGGCGCCATGGAAGATGAACACCGGCGTGCCCGTGGCCAGATAGGGCGACGCACTCCCGCCCCCGCCGGCCATGGGCGACACGGCCGCGAGATCATCCAGAAAGCGTGGCGCCAGCCCCCACGTGCCGAAGCCGCCCATCGAGTGCCCCGTCAGGTACACGCGATCGACGTCCACGTGATAGAGCAACTTGAGCTCAGTGAGCAGGTCACGAACGAAGTCCTCGTTCTGCTTGTTCGGCCAGCCCGCCACAAGGGCTGTGGGACAAGCAACGATGTAGCCGTGCCGCTCTGCATGCCGTTGATAGAAGTTCATCGCTGAGGGCCCGCTGCCGACAACCTCGTCGCCCAGCTTGCCGTCGGGCCCACCGCCGTGCAGGCCGATGATGAGCGGCCAAGTGCGCGTCGGCGTGTAGGCCGCGGGTACGTGAATGGTGTAGACGGCACCCGCGTGCACGTCGCTCCGGTAGCTGAGCGGGCGGTCGCGCTCGTAGCCCTTGGGTAGCAGCACCGAGCGTCGCCAGCGCTCGAGCTCGTAGGGCTTGGCGGCGAAGGAGGCGTCCTTCAGTGTGCGCTGCAGCATCACGCGCGCCGGACCATCGGGCTCGGCGACGTAGCGCTCCAGCAGAGCCGCGAGCTCCGGATCAAGCAAGGGGTTGCCCTTGCGCTCAGAGTCCCACTTCGTGCGGCCCCCGATGCCCTTCATGGCTTCGGCGTGCGCGGGGTCCTGGGCCAGAGCAAGGGCAAAGGCCAGCGTGGCCTCGCCCTTCAGCTTGTTCTCGCGCGCGTACTGGCCGGCGGCGACCAGCTCATCCGCAGTCTTGGCCACATCGAGACGACGCCAGATCTCGACCTCAGGCCGGGGCGTCTCCTCGACGCGCTTCACGTCGGCCATCTTCAGTCGGAGCACGTGCTCTGGATTGGTCACGCCCGGGTTGCGCGAACGGTAGACGTTGAACACAACCTCGTCGTTCGTCTGACTGACGATCGCGCCCTGAACAGCCTTGCCGCGCTTCGGAACCAACTCGTCGGCCGCGGCCCTGCCCGGGAGCGGGCAGAGCGTGACCAGGCCAAGCACGATGACTGGAATCGGCAGCCGGGGCGATCGCATGCACGTCAGTCTAGCGGGGCCGATGCATGACCGGCGTCAGGGCCGGGGGAGGTATGCTGCGCTTGGATGCCGCTCCAGAGCCCGCCCCCCGCCCTCTTGCGCTACGCCGTGATCCTCGGCGGCCTCGCGCTGCTCGTTGGCGTCGCCGGCATCTTCTACTTCCAGGTCGCGGATCGAACACGCGCAGCCAACCTCCCGCTGGACGCCTGCATGGTCTCCGTGCGTGGACTGGAGACCCTTGAGGGCGTGCAGCTGCGCGCGCGCTGGCAGGATCTCGATGGTGAGGTGCACGAGGAGACCGGCAAGCCAACGGCGGACGGAGGCACCTGGCGCTTCGAGCGGACCCCCGAGGGTGTGCCCCTCACGGTGGAGGTGCTCGTCCATGGGAAAGGCGAGCGCGTGCTCCGGCACGCGCAGCCGGCGGTCCTGACCCGCGGAGGCCTCTTCGACGTGTGGCTCCCGGACGGGCGCTGACCTCATGCCGCTGGCTACCGCGCCGTTCCCGTGGGCAGGCGAACTCTACGCCGCCGTGAGCGCCCTGCTCTGGGCGTCCGCCCACATCGTCTTCGCACGCATCAAGCCGGCGATCTCGGCCTCAGCGCTCAACCTGGGCAAGAATGCCTTCGCCACGCTGTTCTTCCTGATCACGCTCGCGCTGTGGACTGGCTCTCTGTGGCCGCAGGGCATGAGCGTAGAGACCGTGCTCCTGTTCTCGGCCAGCGGGTTCTTGGGCCTCTCGCTGTGCGACACGTTGCTGCTGCGCAGCCTGCTCGACATCGGACCGCAGCGCATGACGCTCTTGTTCCTCTCGGTGCCAGTGCTCGTGGCCCTCTTGGCATCTCTGCCGCCCCTGGACGAACAGCAACCGCTCAGCGCGTGGCTGGGGATGGCGATCTGCATCGGCGGCATCGCGCTGGCGATCCGTCGGCGGCAAGCGGATATCGATGACCCCGCTCGCTACCGCCGGGGGATCCGCACGGGTCTCATCGCCGCACTACTACAGACCATGGCCATCCTGCTCGTGCGGCACGGCCTCGCACAAGACGATGCGCCGCTCCTAGAGAGCGCCGTCGTCCGCATGACGGCTGGCACCGTCGGCGTGATGCTGCTCGGTGTCCTGTCGGGCAGGTTGACGCGCTGGACGCGCGAGGTCTGCCGCCCCGACGCCTTTCGCATGCTCGCGGGCGCCGCCTTCGTGGGCACGTTCCTCGGCATCCTGACGAACCAGTTTGGGTTGAAGTGGTCGGCGCATGCTGGCGTCGCAACGACGCTCAACTCCCTGATGCCGATCTACCTGCTGCCGCTCTCGGTGCTGTTCCTCGGCGAGCGCTTCGGCCGACGCGAGATCGTGGCGTCATTCATCGCGGTGGGCGGCGTCGCGGTCATGTTCCTCGCGTCGTAGCCACGGCGCGTACGCGTTCAGGGGGTCCTGTCGAACCACGTGCGGCTTCGTGGCTGCGGGCCCTGGACTTGCCGTCAGCGGCCTCGCGGGCATCCAACACGCCCCGCCTCTCGGGCCGTCGCTGGCTCGGCCCTCGGGACGTGCTCCGCACGCCCGGGGGCGGCGAAGGGCCTCGACGGCCGCGCCAGGGCCTCGCCCCACGAACCCGATCGCGTGCGATCGGTCCCTGATCCTGCCTACGGATGCCTTTCGCGGCGAGGAGCGGCCTTCTCGCCTGCGAGCAGGGGGTGAAC
>JAQBWE010000049.1 GCA_027625315.1 Planctomycetota bacterium | reverse complement strand
CCACACTCCCCCGGCCCCCCCAGCCTGCCTGTACCACCCCAGGCCACCCGCGCCCGTTCACGCACGTCGACATCCACGTCGACACCCACGTCGTTACCCGCGCACCTCAGCACTCTTCCACGCGCGCACGCCCACACGCAGCACACGCACATCCCAAGAAGGGTCGTCCACCCCGCATGCCAGCAGTGCCTTCGCGGGTATCTTGGCCCGCGAACATGGACGACCCCTGGACACGCGCACGGGAATACCTCGATCGCCGCACGGCGATCTCCATGCTTTCCACCGTCAATCCCGACGGCGTCCCCGAGATCGCCATCCTCATCGCCGCACGCATGACCGAAGACGATCGCGTTGCCGGCGGTGAAGAGCGCGACGTCGCCGGCTCGACGTTTCGCAACCTGCGTCAGAACCCCCGCGCCACCCTGCTCGTCCTCGATCCCGTCATGGATCCGCGCGCCCGCGATGGCGTCCGACTCCAAGTCGAGTTCCTCGGCGCTGAAGAGGACGGCGACGGACTACGCGAGATGAGCCGCTGGCTCGAAGGCTTCGCCCCCGGTCGCCAAGTCGTGCGCCGACTCCTCTTCAAGATCCTCTCCGTCGAGCACTTCCGGCCCCGGCCGCCCGAGCCCGTCTTCATTCCGTAGGATGCGCTCGCCGCTCTTGAGTCGCAGCGCCTCAGTCGGCAGCGCGTCGGGCAGCCGCGCCCCGGGCATCTCAGGCTCGCGCTACGACGCGTCGCTCGCCACGGCCCGCCGGTCCAAAGACTTGCGGATGCAGATCTCGCGCCCGTCCTCGTTCCACCACACCTCGTCCATGTAGTGGCGAATCAGCGTGATTCCACGGCCATGCAGTGCCGTAGTTGCCGCCGGAGGGCGGTTTACGTGGCCATGGTGGTCGAACCCCTTGCCCTCATCGCGGATGTGGTACGTCGCGCACGAAGTCTCGTACTCCGCGCGCACATGGATGCTCCGCGCCGCCAACCGCGGATCCGCCAGTCGACTCTTCACCAGTTCGGTGATGCCGCCCGGCTCCATCATCACGGCTGTCTTCTCTTCGAAGGAGATCTCAAGATTGCCGTGCTCGTACGCGTTCGCCAGCGCCTCGTACAGCGCGAGCTTGATCTCCGTCAGCGGCACGTCGTAGCCCGGATACCCCAGCTTCAGCTCGCGCCCGAGGTACGCCACCACCTTCGACAAGATGCCCGAATCGCTCCGGAACGAGAGGTCGGTCGAGCGTCGCTCGACCAGGTCCATCACATCCCTCACATCGGACTCCTCTTCGATCGCCTTGTAGATGCCGTCCAGGACGAACTGGATCTCCAGTCGGTCGAACGGCTTGTGGATCAGATTCACCGCGCCCAACGACAACGCGCGCTCCGTCGTCTCCGGATCCGTCGTGCTCGACACCATCACCACCGGCACGAACGGATCGTTCTCGCGGATCCTGCTCAACGCCGGCAACCCATCCAGTCGCGGCATGTGCATGTCGAGCAGGATCAGATCCGGCTTGCAGCGCGCGGCCGCGTCCACGCCCTCTTCACCATCCACGGCCTCCACGACCTCGAACCCACGCTGCTCGGCAAGTCGCCGGAGCATGACGCGGGTCTCGGCGTGGTCCTCCGTGATGAGGGCCAACGGGCGATCGCGGCGCTTGGGGTCGATGGACGGATCCTCCGGTCACTCCGGGCACCTCTGATACCGCCCGTCCGCCTCTAGGTGAAGCCAATGCTGCGGGCGTGCGCTTCCCGCGCCCGCAACCCCCTCTGGCCCCTGCGGTCGCCGTAGCGCCTCCCGGTGGGCGCAGCAGGCATCCGCGGCCTCGCGGAGCCCACCCTCCAGTTAGGGCTTCGTTGGCGTTCCCCCGCTCCGTCCGCGGGCTGCGGGAGCCCAAGACGTCGGTCCCGGACCGCAGGACCAGGGGTGCCACGCCCGGCTCACCCCGTATGCTCTGCGCCACGGAGGTCTGGAGAGTCGACGTGAGCGAGGAACAGGTCCGCGTCGCCTGTCCCGCCTGCGGCCGGCGTTTCAAGATGCCGCCCAGCGCCGTCCCCGAGGGCGACGAGGGTAAGGCCGCCCGCTGCCGCGGCTGCGAAGCCGCGTTCGTCGTGAAGCGGGAGGGTGCCAGCCTGCGCGCGGTTGCCTCCGGGGGCGCGCCGGACACACCGGTTGCTCAGGCCAAGCCCGCCAAGCGTCGGCGCCAGGCTCGCGATTCCGACGCGGAGCCGCGGCCCGCGCGCAAGCGCAGCGCGCCCCGCCCGCTGCCCGTCATCGACACGGGACCCTTCGGCGTCGGTGATCGCGTCGGACGCTACGAAATCGAGAGCGTGCTCGCCCGCGGAGGCATGGGGGGCATCTACACCGGCTACGACCCCTCCGCCAATCGCCACGTCGCGCTCAAAGTGCTCGTCAGCACAGCGACCGAGCTCGACAAGGTGCGCTTCCAGCGCGAGATCCAGGTGCAGGGCAACATCCAGCACCCTCAGATCATGCCCATCTTCGACTCCGGCATGATCGGCGCCGTGCGCTACTACACGATGGAGCTGCTCAAGGATCCGCTCGACCTCGTCGAGCTCACCGAGCAACTCGGCGACGGCCGCGCCGCCAAGGATCCCAAGCTCAGACCCATCTCGACGCTAGAAGGCCTCGTACGCAAGGTCGTGCTCCCCGTATGCCGGGCCACGCATCACGCCAACGTCAATGAAGGCGTGCTGCATCGCGATCTCAAGCCCGGCAACATCCTCATCGATCGCAACGGCCTGCGCGTCTTCGTCATCGACTTTGGCGTTTCCTCGATCCTCGAGAAGACCAACGCCCGCCTCGCGCATCTCGACCGCGACCTGCCGGTGCCGCTCTCCGGACGCGGCGTCTCGATCACCGGGACGCTCGTGTTCATGCCGCCCGAGCAGGCCCGTGGGCAGGCCGACAAACGCGGCGATGTCTGGGCGCTGGGCGCCGTGCTGCACTACCTCGTTTCCGGCCAGCCGCCCCTTGCGGCCGCCGTCCGGCCGAACGTGCCTGATAAGGACCGCATCCAGGGTCTGCAGTTCCTCGCCGAAGAAGCGCGCGCCCAGGGGAACTTCTCGGAAGCGGCGAACTACGAGGACACCATCCGGTCGATTCGCGAAGGCACCGAGCGCACCCTCGATGACCTCCGCCGCGACGTGCTCGCCGGCCACTACCAGCCTCGACCGGCCGGCGTGCCTGCGGCCCTCGAAGCGATCATCGACAAGGCGATGCGGCCCGATCCCGAGCAGCGCTACCGCCACGCCATGGATCTCCACGATGACCTGGAGGCCTGGCTCGAAGGACGGCCTGTCCGGGCCCAGTTGCGACGTGCTGGCGCGCTGAGTGGCACGCTCTACCGCGTCGTCCTGTTCGCTAAGCGCCACAAGGCACTCGTCGCGGTGATTCTGCTCGCCATCGGCGGCATGGTCGCGGTCGCCAAGCTGTGGCCCGAGACCAAGCGTGTCGATCTCAAGCGCCTGGCCCACGAGCGGTTCGCCGAAGCGGAAGCCGCTGAGAAGGCCGGCGACCGCAGCACCGCGCGCACGAAGGCGCACGAAACGCTGCGGCTCGATCCCGAACGAGCGGAAGTGTTTGAGCTGCTGGCCCGCGTGGCCGCCGCCGAGCGTCTCGACCTCGCCGTCGCGCGCGCGAAGCAACTGCATACGGAGGCCGAGGATGCCTTTCGCGCTGGCGATCTCGTGCGCGGCGGCGCCCGGCGCGCCGCACTCGACGAAGTCCTGACCACGCAGATCCTGCCCGTACTCCACGCGGCCGCTGCCGAGCGGCACGCGCAGGCCATGCTGGCACTTGTTCCCTTCGCCCGGGGTGAGCAAGCGCTGCGCGTGATCGGTGCGCCGCCTGGGTGTGCGTACGAGCTGCTCCCCGTGGCGCCTGGCCCCGGGCCCGTTGGGTTCCAGGGCGGCACCGATCTGCCCTCCGGGCCCGAAGGCCTCGCGACGGATGCCGTCGTGCGTCCCGGCAGCTGGGTGCTGCGCGTGCGCCGTGGCGCCGGCGAGTTGTTCTTGCCCTTCATCGCCCGAGACGGCGGCACGGAAGTCGAGCTCACCTGCCCGCTCGATCCGCAGACGCTCGGCGGCCGGACGCTCTACGTGGGCGCGGGCAGCGTGGCCGGTCCGCTTGGCACGGATGCCGTCCCTGCGCTGCTCTGGGATCGCGCCGAAGTGACCGGTGCGGAGTACGCCGCGTTCCTTGCGACGCTGACGCCCGAGGAGCGACGCGAGCGCGTGCCCCGGGTCGCGGGCAGCCTTGGCGCGCCGGGCGAGCCGCTGTGGGACCGCGACGGCGAGGGCTTCAAGCCGCCGCTCAGCGCGTCGAGTCGCGCCGTGGAGGGGATCTCCGTCTACGACGCCCGCGCCTACGCCGCGTGGGCCCAGAAGCGGCTGCCCACTGCGGCGGAGTGGGCGTGGGCTGCCTCTGGCCCTGACGGCCGCGCGTGTGCCGCAGGCACGCTGCGCGACCTCACACGAGGCGGCGTGCACGTCGATCGCCCGCTTGCGGGTGTGGCCGACGGCCGCACGTCGCCAATCGATCGGAGCCCCTTCGGCCTCTACGACATGGCCGGCAACGTGGCCGAGCTCACTTCCACTCTCGGCGTCCTGCGCGGCGAGTCCGGGTGGTTCGTGATGGGGGGCTCGTACCTGACCTCACCCTCGGCGGCGTTCGTTGGCGATGCGCGCCTCGTGCCCGGCTGGATGCCTTTGCAGGGCGTGGGCTTTCGCTGCGTACGGCCTGCGCCGTAGGGCGCGAAGGCCGCCCCGGCAGGCGGGCTGCCGGAGCGGCGGGGCGGCTACAGGATGCTGAGGACCTCGTCCACCGCGTCGGTCGAAGCGCGGAAGTTGATGTCCGTCGAGATCAGCGAGAGCGACGGCACCCAGGCGACGTCGCCGACGATCCCGAGCCCAGCGCACGCGAGCGCGCGCGTCAGCTCTTGCTCCTTGTCGCTCTTCAGCAGCTCGATCAGCGTCGTGATCGAGCGCTCATCACCGACCTTTGCCAGGGCAACCACCGTCTGACCCTTGGCGCTCTGCGTACGGGCGGACTTCAGTTCGTCCAGCAGGATCGGCACGGCCTCGCGATCGCGCAGCAGCCCGAGGGCCGTGGCGGCCGCGCGGCGCAGGCGCTCCGACCGGCGCGAGACGAGCGCCACGCGAATGGGCTCGTTGACCTGAGCCGTCCCCACGCCGATGTGGCCGAGGCCGATTGCCGCGTAGCCACGCAGCTCGTCGTCCTCGCTCTCATCGGCCACGAGGGCCGCCAGGTCCTTGATGCTGCGCTTGTCGGCTGCGATGCCCAGCGCGACGGCGAAAGCGCCGCGGCCGTGCTTGTCGAGCCGGTTGGTGCGCAGACCCTCGCGCAGCACGTCGCGGGCGTCCGCTTGGAACTCCCCGTAGACCGGGATCGTCGGCGAGTCGCCGATGGCGCTGCAGATGAGCCCGAGGGTGAGTGCGCCGTACGGGCGCGTCAGGTAGTGACCGTCGTCGGCGTTGCGAAGCAGGAAGCGGCGCACCTTGTCGTCTCCAAGGACGCCCGTGCGATCGGACTTCACGTCGGCCTTCACCAGGTAGGCGAGGCTGATCGCCGCGAAGTTCTTGAGCGTGGTCTCCTTGATGCGCTTGGCATCGATGCTGTCCACGATCTCGCGGGCGATTTCGGCCCGGTCTTCCGGCGAGGCCCGGCTTCCGAGCGTCCCGAGGCCGATGGCCGCGGAGCGCGCCGTGTTGCGCTCGGTGCGCTTGGAGCTGAGCAGGCGTCGCAGCGTCATGGCGTCCGTCTGCGGATCACCTACCCGGCCAAGGGCCAAGGCGGCGTACGAGGCGACGTGATCGGCCACCTCGCGCTTGCCGATGCGCCGCTTGATCGCGATCTGGCGCAGGGCCAGGCGGTGATCTTCGGTCAGCGAGGTCGCGTCCTGCGTGGAGATGGCCAGGAGGAGCGAGATCGGCACATCCGCGCCGGCCTCGTCCCGCTCCAGCGCCTCGAACAGGCGCTGCGTGGAGTAGGACGCGCCTTCGTAGCCGTTCGAACCGGTCGGCTGGTCGCCGAGCAGCCCAATCGCCATGGCCGCGAACGCGCGCGCGCGGTCGTGGAACTTGTCGTCTTGGATGACGCCGAACAGGAAGTCGCGGGTGTTGTCGAGCAGTCCTGGGGAGAAGCGATCATCGGCTTCCTCGCGGCGCAGCAGGCCAAGCGCCAGGCAGCACGATTCGGCGGTGATGAGGTTCTTGCTGGCGGTGCCTTTCTTGATCAATTCGATGTGCGTCGGGTCGTCGGTCATCTTCGCGAGCGCGAGATAGGCCGCCGACTCGATGTCTTGATGGCTGAAGTTGGCCGGGTCGAGCGCCCAAAGCAGGGCCGGTACGACCTCGCTCTTGACGGCGGAGCGTGTCGCTTGGCGTGCGCCGGTGCGCGCGCCGGCTTCTGTCAGCGACGTCCCGAACGGGCCGTTGTTCGAGCCGCCCAACGCGTAGATGTGACGCTTGAGTTCCTCGAGTACGTCCTTGTTCACCTCGTACCAGAACACCCAGCTGTCGGCCGTGATGCTGGCCTTGGTGGGGCGCGCACGACCACCGCCGGAGAGCGGGTCGGTGGGGGGCGTGACGGGGCTGCCGCCCGGATCCGTTACGGGCGGCGTGGGGCGGCCCGTCGGCGTCGTGCCGGGCGTGACGGGCGGTCCGCCCTCAGACGGCGGCGGAGGCGGCGGCTGCGGGTCATGCGGCTCCTTGAGACCCGGCGGCAGCGCGCCGCCGGGTCCGCGGTACTGGCCGCCGTGCGCGTACGCATCGACTGCAAGGGCGGGTAGGGACAGCGCTGCGATGAGCGCGGTAGTGATCAGAGCCTTCATGGTCCGTTCCTCTCGGCGTCGGGTGCTGGTGCGGGCCAGCACGATCTGTTGAGCCGGGAGAGAGAAAGCACGGCGGATGCCGTAGCGCGTCGAAGGCCTGCCGACAGCACGTTGTGGTGCTGCGTGGGATGCATGTGTGCTGCGCGCGATGCGAACACGCAGCCGAAAGCGCAGCCTCAGCGGCACGCACGCCCTTGTTGGCTCGCGCGACCGTCGCTACGCATTCGTAGCGCGGGAACGAATCGAAACGTGAACGGAGTCCAAAAACGAAAAGGGCCGACTCCGAAGAGCCGGCCCTTTCGTGGTCTTTGATTCTCGTTCGTTAGATGAAGGAGAGGATCTCGTTCACCGCGTCGGTCGAGGCGCGGTAGTTGACATCCAGACTGATGCGCGAGAGCGAGGGCAGCCACTCGAGGTCGCCGATCACGCCGAGACCGGCGCAGGCGAGTGCACGAGTGAGGTCCTGCTCCTTCTCATCCTTGAGCAGCTTGATGAGCGGCTCGACAGCGCGAGCATCACCAATCTTCGCGAGCGCCAGGACAACCTGACCCTTCACGTTCTGGCTCTTGGCCTGCTCGAGCTCCTCGACGAGGAGGTCAACGGCATCCTTGTCCTTGAGGAGACCCAGCGCCGTGGCCGTCTGCTGACGGAGTTCCTCGGAGCGACGCTCCTTGAGCGCCTCGCGGATCGGAATCAGGACGTCGTTGGTGCCGTGACCGATGAGGCCGAGCGCCAGCGCGGCGTACCCGCGCAGTTCCTGATCTTCCTTGGTGTCGGAGACGATCGCAACCAGCTCCTTGACGGAGGTGTGGTCCTTGATGATGCCCAGCGACGTGGCGAAGGCGGCCCGGCCGCGCTTGTCGAGCTTCTTCGAAGCCAGACCGTTGCGGAGGATGTCGAGCGACTTCGAGCGGAACTCGCCGTACATCGGGATGGTCGTCTCGTCCGTGATCGCCGCGCCGATCAAGCCCAGAGCCAGCGCGCCGAACGGGCGCTGGATGTACTTGCCGTCATCGGCGAGCTTCAGCAGGAAGTCGCCCACCTTGGTGTTGCCGAGGACGTCGGTCTTGTCGGCCTTGACGTCGGCAATGATGAGGTCGGCGAGGCTGATGATGGCGAAGTTGTGCGCGCTGGCATCCTTCACCTTGTCGGTGCTGTCGAGCAGGGTCTTCGCAACCGCAACGCGGTCCTCGCCGGTGACGAGGCGGCCGAGCTGGCCCAGGCCGATCGCGCACGAGCGCTGGACGTTCTTGTCCTTGTTGCGCTTGTTGTGCATGGCGCGCTCGAGGATCGTGATGTCCTTGGCGTTGCCGATACGACCGAGCGTCAGTGCGGCGTAGCTCTGGTGCAGGCCCTGCACGTCGAGTGAGCCCATCTGACCCTTGTTCAGGCAGTTGCGCAGCAACTCGCGGTTGCCCTCGGAGATGGACGGAGCGGGCTGGAGGCCCACGCCGAGGAGCAAGCCGACCAGGATGTCCGGGTGGCTGTAGTCCTTCTGCATCAGCGCGAAGAAGCGATCGCTCGTCGCGGCGTGACCCGAGTACGAACCCGAGCCCGAGGGCTGGTCGCCCAGCAGGCCAATGGCCATCGCGGCGAAGGACCGCGTGCGGGCCTGGTACTTGTCGTCCTCGACGACGCCGAAGAGGAACTCGCGGACCTTGTCGAGGTCCACGGCCGAGAACTGGTGGGCCGCCGACTCACGGCGCAACAGGCCCAGCGCGACGGCCGCCGACTCCTGCACGATCAGGTCGTGCTTGAGGTCGTGATCGAGGCCCTTCTTGATGAGCTCGATCTGCTCCGCGTCCTTCGCCATCTTGGCGAGGGCGAGGTACGAGGCCGACTCGGTGTCCTGGTGGTCCGAGTTCTTCTTGTCCATGGCCCAGAGGAGGGCGGGGATGATCTCGGACTCGACCTTGGCGCGGATGTCCTGGGTCGCGTCGGAGCGGTTGGAGAGGTTCTTGCCGCCGATCTGGAACAGCGGGTTCTCAGAGGAGACGCGCGAGTAGAGCGCCTTCTTCAGGTTCTCGATGTCGGCCTTGTTGTTGTGGTACCAGAACACCCAGTTCTCGAAGCCGAGGGAGCCCTTGGCGCCCTTCTTCGTGTCGCCCATGCCCGGGGTTGTGGGCTGCGGGGTCGTCGGCGTCGGGGTGGTCGGGGTCGTCGGACCCGGAGCCGGACCCGTCGGGGGGGTGGTCGGCGGAGGCGTCGTCGGCGGACCCGAGGGCGGGGGCGGCGGCGGCGGCGTGGGATCGCTGGGCTCGCGCTGGTTCGGCGGTACGGCGCCACCAGGGCCGCGGTACTGGCCACCGTGCGCCATCAGATCGTCGGCGACGATCATGAAGGCCACGGCCATCACCAGGGCGGCAATGAGAAATCGCTTCATCTCGGTGCTCCTGTCAGGGAAATCAGGTTTCGTGCGCGCTGAGGCTCTGTGGGGGCCGAGGTTCGGCTCCCGTGCTCCAGCGCGGTACTTGTCCAAGCGGTATCCAAGCACAACGGGTGCCCGGGGGGCAACCCACCGTTCCAAGATAGGTCACTCTTGAATCTTCGATCTTAACACGCTGGAAACAGGTGACTTAGGGCTGGAGGGGGCGCGCCGGGGCCCCCGGGGCCCCCAGGGCCGGGCGGGGGGCTTTCGCTACCGCGAGGTAGCGCCCGGGCGAGCGTGTGACGGCCCGGTCCGAAACCCGGAGCGCGGGACCGGGCCCACGCGAGGGTAGGTTGTGCGACCAACCCGCCCCGGAGCCCCATGTACGCCGCCCCCCAGACGCCTGATGGTCGGATCGTTGCTGTGCGCCCCACCCCGGGCGGCGGCTGGTCCATCGATATTCGCTTCACCCCCGACGAGGCGCTCCGGGCCCGCGTCGTGGGTCGCGAGCGCGAGTTGATCTTCGCCGCCCGCAGCCGCCTAGCCCGCCTGGGCATCGACATCGTTCCGGCAGGTCCGCTCACTTGGGACGGCGACAGCCTTGCGCTCACGGCCACGGTGCGGACGACCGTCATCTCGTACGGCGTGGAGCCGCTGCTGGGTGCCGTGCTGCTGCCCGGCGTCCGCGCGGGGCGACTCGTGTTCTGTCCCGCGGAGGAGCGCCTCGACTCCGGCGCGATCGACGACGCATTGGTGCGCAACGAATTGCAACTGCCCGCCTCGTACTCCATCGACCACGACGGTCGGTTCCGCGTGCGGCCCGACCGCTGGATCTACGAGCTAGCCGAGAAGCTGACGCCGGCCATGCTCACGAGCATCGTCACGCGCACGGATGGCAAGGACTTGCTCAACCGCATCCAGGTTCGGCGCGCGGTGGATCGCATCGTCTTGGATCCCCACGACGGCGTGATCACATCGTGCGCGATGTTCCTGCACCGGCACTACGTCGTGCTCGAGAGCGACGACAGCCCGCTCGGGCGGCACCTCGAGGCGGTCTGTCTCGACCCGGTCCGCACGCGCGGCTCGAACGTGTTCCTTGAGTTTGCCAACCACGGCGATCACCGCATCGTTAACCCGGCCGTGAAGGCCGCCGTGTATCACGCTCAGCCCGTCGAGGTTGTGCCGCGGCGCTGGTATGGCGGCGTCGAGGTCGCCCTCGCACCTTCCCCGTCGTCGCCGGAGCCGACCGAGTACGAGTCCCTCGTCGCGGTGTTCGACCGTCTGGAGGCGGGTTCTGAGCGCCAGCGCTACTCGCATCGATTGGTGGCCTTTACGCGCGATTTGCGCGCCCTGGTCGCGGGTGGGGATCCGGAGTTGATCTGGCGGCGGCCCTCCGATGCCTGTGCCCCGGTGGTGGGCGTGGACCTGTCGGCGCGCGAGGTGCGCGAGTCCTCCGACGGTGCCGATGGGCGCGCGTATGGCACGTGCATTCTCACGGCGGTGCCGGAAGGCGCCGCCGGGACCTTGCTCATCGGGTATTTCCCGAACCTCGTCGAGCACACGCAGATCTGCTCCGCGGCCCTCGCGGGGAAGCTGAGCCGGGTCGTGTTTCGCCGCGCCTCTTATGAGCACGGGAGCTTCCTATCGGCGCGCGACCATGGTCGGCTCGCCGACTACGAGGCTCTCGGACTCGAGGTGTTCTGGTGCAACGACGGGCGCAAGCACGTGGCCACCCACGTCTTCCGCGGACTGCGCGGCTTCTTCATGGAGCCGCACATGGTCGAGCGGTTCAAGGCGGCGCTCATTTTCGCTGCGTATGGGTCAGCCAAGGCGCTTGCCGACGAGGAGGCAGCGAAAGTCCACCGGCTCGTCGAGAACCTGCGCGCGTTCTTCGGCGAAGACATTGCGTTCATGACCGGCGGCGGGCCGGGGTCGATGCAGCAGACGACCGATCTCGCCCAGTCCCTCGGCATGCTCGTGGGCGCGAGCTTCATCGAGACGGTCGACCAAGAGACCAACCAGACCGCGGACTTCTATCAGACGTTCCAAGGCCGCAGCCGACAGGCCCGGCAGCGTTGGTTCGAGGTCGCCAGCTTCCATCTCTTCTTCATGGGCGGCGTCGGCACCCTGGAGGAAGTGGGGCTCACGCTCACCGACATGAAGCTCGGCGTCATCGACCTCTCCCCGCTCGTGTTCTACGGTCGACACGACGGGGAGACCTATTGGCGGAATCTGCAGCGGCAGTTCCGCGTCATGGTCGAGGCCGGTCGGGCGCCCACGTGGCTGCGGGATCACGTGCTCGTGACCGACGACCCGGGGGCGATCGCGCCGTTCTACAAGCGCGCCCTCGAGCTGGGCTAGGCCCCCAGCCCATGGCGCTCGACTCGGGCAAACGCTACCTTGGGCCCCGTCCCTAGGGAGTGGCAGGTCCCAAGGGAGCGGCAGGGAGTGGCGATGCGAACGTGGCGTGCGCTGGCGATTTGCCTGTGCCTCGCTGGTGCTGCGTGCGGTGGGGGCGCTGGTCGCGAGGCGCCGGGCAGCGAGCCGTTCGGGGAGTTCCCCGCCTTTGCGCCGGCCGACGTCGTGTTCGGTCAGCCGGTGTTCGTGTTTCACGATCCAAATCAGGGCGCGCCGGGTCCAGGCCCAGGCACGCTGGCGTGTCCTGGCATGCCCGCGCTTGGGCCCTTGTTCATGCCCGACGTCGACAACCACCGCGTGCTCGGCTTCGCACAGACACCCATCCTCAACAACCTCGAAGCGAACTTCGTGTTGGGCCAGCCGGACTTTCAGTTCGGTCTGCCGGGGCTCGGCGCGACGGCGATGAACGCACCGACGGCCGCCGTGATTCACGCCGGCCGACTAGCCGTCAGCGACACCGGCAATCACCGTGTGCTGCTCTACGCCGACGTTCCGAGCGCGAGCCGCGCGGCCGCGACCGTCGCCATCGGGCAGGCTGATCTCCAAAGCAGCGTCCCGGCCGCGGGGCGCTCTGGGCTGCGGCAGCCGACAGGACTCGCGAGTGGCGGCGGGCGACTTGTCGTCGTGGATCGCGGCAACCACCGCGTGTTGGTCTTCCTGAGCTCGCCGACCGGGCACGCTGCGCAGGCAGATCTCGTGCTCGGCCAGGCGCACTTCGACGGCACGTCCCCCAACCGCGGCGCGGAGGCCGACGCCGCCACGCTGTTCGCCCCGACCGCCGCCTGGACCGACGGCACGCGACTCGTGGTCGCCGACCATGGCAACCACCGTGTACTGATGTGGCACACCTTTCCGACCCAGAACGGCGCGCCGGCCGACCTCGTCCTCGGCCAGGTCGACTTCGGAACTCGCGTGCCCTCGGCCGGGCGAGTCGGCTTGTTCTTGCCGTCGGATGTCCACTCGGACGGCAGTCGCCTGCTGGTCGCCGATGCCGGCAATCACCGCATCCTCGTGTGGTACCTGTTTCCTGAGACGAGTGGCGCGCTCCCGGACGCCGTTCTCGGCCAGGCCGACTTCGACCATCGCGCGCCGAATGACGACGATCAGGATGGACTGGAAGACGCCAATCCGTCCGCGCGAACCTTCAAGAGCAAGGCGGGGATCTTGACGGTGCGCTTCGACGGACAGACCCTGTTCGTGGGCGACGCAGGCAATCATCGCCTGCTCGTGTTCAAGCCGCGCTAGCGCGGCCAACCGGAGGTATTCATGCGTCGATCCGTGTTCGTTCTTGCGCTGGGACTCCTCGCCGCCTGCGGTGGCGGTGGCGGCAGCGAGGTCATCATCGTGCCGGCGCCCTTTACGAGTTTTCAGGCCGCCGTGATCGCCATCGGGCAGCCCGATCTGACGAGCAACGGAGTCCAGGCCGCCGCCGCAAACACCGTATCGGAGCCCGGTGCGCCCTGCCCCGTCGGGGCGCGCTTGTTCGTGCCCGACCCGGGCTTCCATCGCGTCCTAGCCTACAACGCGCAACCCGGTGCCAGTGGCGCCAGCGCCGACTTCGTACTCGGCCAGGCACTGCTGACAGACAGCGCGGCCAACCGCGGCGGCGCCGTCGCGGCCAACACGCTCCAAAGCCCTTGGGCCGTGTGCACGGCGGGCGGACGCTTGTTCGTCTCCGACACGGCGAACAACCGCGTGCTGATTTTCGACGCGGTGCCGACCACGAGCGGCGCTGCAGCCAACCGCTGCGTTGGACAGGCCAGCCTGACGAGCAACACGGCCGGGGCGGGAGCCACCGGGCTCGGCTCGCCGCGCGGTATCCACGCGGTTGGCACCAAGCTGATCGTCTGCGACTTCTTCAACCATCGCGTCATGATCTGGAACACGATTCCGGCAGCCAACGGCGCGGCCGCGGACCTCGTCCTGGGCCAGGCGGACGCCACCGGCACTCTGGCCAACCGCGGCGTCGCGCAGCCTGCCGCGGACTCCCTCGCCTCGCCGTTCGGTGTGTGGAGCGATGGGACGCGACTCGCGGTCGCCGACGGCGGCAACAATCGGGTGCTGCTGTGGAACTCGTTCCCGACCAGCAACGGCCAGGCGGCGGACCACGTGCTGGGGCAGCCGTCGTTCACGGTCAATGCGCCCGCCACGACCGCCACGGGCATGCGGATTCCGACGGACGTCACCTCAGATGGCACTCGCCTGATCGTCGGGGACTGCGAGAACAACCGCATCCTGATCTTCGACGCCTACCCGGTGGCAAGCAACACGGCGGCAACGACCGTGCTCGGTCAGGGCGTGTTCACACTCGGTGTCGCCAACGACGACAACCAGGACGGCGCGCTAGATGGCGGGCTCTTCCCGGGTACGGCCACGGCGCGCACAATGAACACCACGGGCGGTTTCTCCTTCGTGAAGTTCATCGGCGGCCGGCTCTACTCCGGCGACTACCGCAATCACCGGGCGTTGATCTACCAGGGGCAGTAACGCCCCTCGGCTGTCCGACCGCAGCTACGCGTCTTGGCGAGACTCTTGCTTGGCGCGCCGCGCGTTCTTGCGTCGATCTGCCTCCTTGAGCAGGCGCTTGCGCATGCGCAGGCTGACGGGCGTCACTTCGAGCAGCTCGTCATCGGCGAGGAACTCAAGCGATTCCTCGATGCCCTTGCGGATCGGGGGCGGATAGCTCGCCTTCTCGTCGGTGCCCGACGAGCGGATGTTCGTGAGGTTCTTGCGCTTGCAGGGGTTCACGAGGCATTCCTCGGAGCGGCGGTTCTCGCCGGTCACCTGGCCCTCGTACACCTGCTCGCCCGCATCCACGAAGAACGGGCCGCGATCGGCCAGCGCATTCAGCGCATAGGCCGTGACCATGCCGGACTCGCTCGAAACTTGGCTGCCGGTCTGCCGCGAGGGCATATCACCGCGATGGAGGCCGAAGCGCTTGAAGACGGAGTTGAGCACGGCCTCACCGCGAGTGGAGGAGAGCAGGCGCGTGCGCAGGCCGATCAGTCCACGCGAGGGGGCCTCGAACTCGATGAAGGTCAAGCCGCCCCTCGTCTGCATGTCGAGCATCTCGCCCTTGCGTCGACCCATCATCTCGATGACGGTGCCGGCGGACTCGCCCGGAACCTCCACGAGCACGGTCTCGAACGGCTCTTCGAGCCCGCGTTCGGTCTCGCGCATCAGCACGCGCGGCCGGCCGACGGCGAACTCGTAGCCCTCGCGGCGCAGGGTCTCGATCAGGATGCCCAGGTGCAGGACGCCGCGTCCGCGGACCTCGAAGCTGTCGGTCGAGTCGCCAAACAGGACGTGGAGGGCCACGTCTTCCTGCGCGGCGCGTTCGAGACGCGCGCGCAGATGCCGTGACGTCACGAACTTGCCGTCTTCGCCCGTGCGCGGGGAATCGTTGACCTTGAACTCCATGGCGAGCGTGGGGTCTTCGACCTTCAGCTCGTAGGGCTCGACGGGCGTCTCAGGATGCGTGATCGTGTCGCCGATCTCGGCGTCCCCGATGCCCGCGATGGCAATGACGTCGCCCGCCACGATCTCGGTGGCCTCCTCGCGCCCCATGCCCTTGAAGACCCAGGGCTGGGCCGCGCCCTTGCCCTTACGCGTGCCGTCGGGGGCGAGCAGGAGCAGCGTGTCGCCGGCGTTCACTCGTCCGGCCTCGAGCCGGCCGATGGCGATACGACCGAGGAATCGGTCCACCTCGACGTCGCACACGGGCAGAGCGATGACTCCCTCGCTGTCGCCCGAAGGGGCCGGGATGTGATCGATGATGCCGTCCAGGATGGGAATCAGATTGGGCTGGAGGTCCTCAGGGTCTGTGCCCGAGATGCCCTTGCGGCCCGCGGCGTAGTAGACGGGGAAGTCGAGGTCTTCTTCCTCAGCGCCCACGTCGATGAATAGGTCGTAGACGAGGTCGAGCACCTCGAGCGGGCGGGCGTCGCGCCGGTCGCACTTGTTGATGACGACGATCGGCTTGAGCTTGCGCTCCAGCGACTTGCGCAGCACGAACCGCGTCTGCGGCAGGGGGCCTTCGTAGGCGTCTACGAGCAGCAGGACGCCGTCCGCCATGCGCAGCACGCGCTCCACCTGACCGCCGAAGTCGGCGTGGCCGGGGGTGTCGATGAGGTTGATCTTCATGCCGCGGTACTGGATGGCGCAGTTCTTGGAGAAGATCGTGATGCCGCGCTCACGCTCCAGATCGAAGCTGTCCATGACGAGCGACTCGTCCTCAGGCAGCGACCCCAGCACGCCGGCCGTGAGCAGCAGCTTGTCCACGAGCGTGGTCTTGCCATGGTCGACGTGGGCGATCACGGCAACGTTGCGGATGTTCTGACTTGAGTACTCGGGGAGGTTCATGATGCGAATTCACGTGGGAAACGACGCAGGGTACGCGGCACCCTGCGGCCGCGTTCGTTGTTTCCCGCCCCGGGCGCCACGCGGGGGCACAAAGTCGGCGCCCGGTGGGTTCCGGGCGGCCATGGCGGCGGGCGAGGAGGCCGCTATGCTTGGCTTAACGAAGGAGGTCTCCCCATGGATCGACGCGCGTTTCTCGTGCTGGCGCTCGCCGCGTCGGTCGCCTGTTTCAGCGCGTGCGGTGATGGGCCCGAGCGGTCGACGCCGTCGGTGGATGGCCACGCGGACGGTACGGGCCACGCGGAAGGTACCCACGCAGGCGCTGGCCATGCGCACGCCGATGATCCCCATGCGCACGAATCCGCGGGCCATGCCCACGGCGAGGGCGGGCACGAACACGCGGCGGATGAGGTCGGGCCGCCGCCGATCGACGTGGGTCCCGCCGCGCGCTACGGGCCGCATGACGGCGTGCTCGCGCGCTTGTCGCATGCCGACGAGCCGGACTATGGGTTCGTCGAGTTGAAGCTCCACGAGGACAAGGGTGACCTCGAGTTGTGGCTGGCGCGCGACGCCCTGATCACCCTACCGCTCGACCTGCCCGTGGCCGCGGAGGTGCGCGTCGCCTTCCTTGACCGAGACGACAAGGTGGTCGTGCTGCGAGCGCGGGACGACAAGACCAACCCGGATGAGGACGGCGTGGCGAACGTGCGCGACGGCGCCACGCACTACTTCATCTTCCCGGGCGAGTCCGGGGCGGACGCGGCCTGGCTCCAAGGTCGCGACTTCCGCGCGGTCGTGCGGGTCTCCTTCGTGTGGAACCGCGCAGCCTACGTATCGGACGACTTCGAGCTACGACCGCATGGTGCCGGGCACGGCCACGCCCACGACAAGTAGGCTTTGGGCGCTGCGGGGCCGTGGGCGCTCGAATCCGCCCCCGTCGCCTGCCCCTCCTAGCAGGTGCGTAGCCTCTACGGCACCCCCCAAAGCAGATCCAGTTGCGCTCCGTGCAGACTCAAGCCATGATGGACCTTGGGTTGGCGCCCTGTCCGATGGGCGGTCTCTATGTTTTCTCACCCGTCGAGGTCCGCGGGCCGCCGTGTGCAACTTCATCCCGCAGGTCAGGCTCACCCCGTAGGCCAGCGCCAACTTGTCGTTTCCCCGCCGCGGGCGCGTTCCGCCACAGCCCTTGCGCTGCTGCTGGTCTTGGCCCCGCTGGGCGCGATCCTCGTCGGTGTGATTGGGGCGCAGGACGCCGATGCGCGTTGCCGCCCGAGCACCGGGCGTATCCCCGCGGTCCCGCCGCCGGAGCCTGAGCCGCCGCCGAAGAAGCCGGGGCAAGAGACCAC
>JAQBWE010000331.1 GCA_027625315.1 Planctomycetota bacterium | reverse complement strand
CACTAGTGCGATAGCCCAAAAGTTCTGGTACATACCTGGTCGATGTTGTATGATGTTGGCATGGACCTTCGGGTGTCGCCAGTGGAGGCTCGGGAGCTCGAGCGGATCGTCCACGAACAGCGTGGCGAGGCTCGGCTGTATCGGCGTGCACGGATGGTGCTTCTTGCGGCCTCGGGAGCGTCAGTCGCGGCGGTTGCGCGGCAGATGGGCACGAACCGAGCACGGGTGGGGGAGTGGCTTCGACGCTTCCAGGCGGAGGGCGTCGAGGGGCTTGGAGACGAGGCGCGTAGCGGGCGGCCCACGGAGATCACGGCGCTGGAGCGTCATCAGGTCATTGCCGCAGCGTGCGGCAAGCCGAGCGAGCTTGGTCTTGAGCGGGCGGTATGGAGCCACGAGAGTCTGGCCGAGGCGCTTGAAGAGAGTGGCCGGGTACGCTCGATCAGCAGCAGCACGGTGGGTCGGATCCTGGCGGAAGCCGAGCTCAAGCCTCACCGGGTGAAGACGTGGTGCCATAGCGCAGACCCCGAGTATCAGTCCAAGATGCGGGCCATCGTGGATCTGTACGTGTCGCCGCCTGGCGGTGAGCCCGTCTTGAGCATCGATGAGAAGAGCGGGATCCAGGTGCTCTCCAGGCTGAGGCCGCTGGTGCCGGCGTCGCCGGGGCGCGATGCTCGCTACGAGTTCGAGTACAAGCGGCAAGGGACGCGGTGCCTATTTGCCTGCTTCAACATCCGGACGGGGAACGTGCTGGGACGCTGCACGCTCCGGCGCACCCGCGAGGACTTCTTCTCGTTCATGGATCTCGTGGCGCGCCACTATCGGCAGAGGCGGGTCCACGTCGTGCTCGACAACTTGAACACGCACAAGGATACGTCGCGCGGGGCCTTCATGACCGAGTGGAACCAAGAGCACGGCGACCGCTTCGTGTTCTACTACACGCCGACGCACGGCTCATGGTTGAACCAGGTCGAGTTGTGGTTCAGCATCCTGAGTCGTCAGGTGCTACGCTACGGCGACTTCCGTACGCCCGATGACTTGGTGGGCACGATCACGGCGTTCGTCCGGCGTTGGAACCGGGACCATGCAAGACCGTTTCGTTGGACCTACGAGGGGCGGCCCCTCGTGAGCGAGTGAGGAGGGAGGCATGAAGGAGGCACGATGCGCAGCCGCACGAGCGCGGCTGGATCAACTGCTTTCAGGTCACCCACTCACGGAGGGAATGTATGTGCGCACCTGGGGTGATCATCTGATCATCGGACGCGAGGAACACTTCGGGCCCAACGGGGAGACGGAAGCCGACGACCGCTTGCGGATCACCGCATTGAAAGGCAGCTCCTTCGGCCTGAGCGTCCGCCGTCACACCGGACGATGGGAGAAGACCCCCTTCACCGGCACCCTTGAAGAACTCGTCGACATCATCGGGTCGATGATGCAACACATCGTCGCTCCCTACTCATAGCCTGTACCATTACTTATGGGGCGTCGCACTAGCTTCCCGAGCGCGACGAGCTTCAGCGTTCCAGAATGATGGAACCGACGCGCGCGATCTTCTCGAAATGCCCGTCGTAGGTCAGGATCAGCGATCCGTGCCGCGCCGCCGTGGCAGCGATCCAGACGTCGTTCGTCGGGAGCGGCGCGCCGAGGCGACGCAACTCCACCACGATCTCGGCGAAGTGTCGGCTCACCTCCCCTTCTGCCGGCAGCTCCGACACCACCGGGCTCTCGAGGAACTCGCGGAGCTCCGCCTCGTTGTCGGCAGGACGCTGACCGAGCAGGAATCCCGTGCGGAGCTCTCCCATGACGATGGTCGGGAGCCCGATCCATTCCGCGGAGTCGATGAGCTCGACCACCACCGGATCACCGCGGCGGAAATGGCTGTAGGCGGAGGTGTCGAGGCAGTATCGGCTCATCGCCAGAGGTCCCCGTCGATGTCCTCGAACGGGGTGACGGCCTCCTCGAAGCGACGGAGCTCGTCCTCGGTCCAGGTGCCCGCCAGCCGTTGGATCGGCGGCCGTGCACACCAAGGGCCTGAGCGAGGAGGTCGACCACGGTTTGGTTCAGCGACGTACCCCGTCGTTGCTTCTCCCGGGTAAGTGCCTCCGAGACGGCCTCTGGAAGACCCCTGACGGTCAGCGTTTTCACGGGCTCACCTGTGATGCATTCATATCGCGATGACCTTGAATGCAACATATGGCATCTCCTGGATCAGAGCCATAGCGTGCGGGCTAACCGCTCAGCCCAACAGCGAGCCCAGGCGGAAGTGGAGTAGCGTGAGCGACCCGACGTTGCTGCGACGAGCGGGCCCATCCCATAGCGGATCGGGACGCCCCTAAAGCTCGAAGCTCTCCCCCCGCTTCGGCGCATAAGGCTTCCTGAACCCAGCCGCCGTCAGCGCCAGCCCCATCGCCTCCTGCCGGTCCGGGTCCCCGTGCACCAGAAAGATCTTCTTGAGACGCTCGGCATCGAGGTGACTCACGAACTCGACCAACTCCGGCTCGTCGGCGTGCGCGGAGTAGGAGTTCATCACCTCCACCTGCGCCCGGAGCCTGTGCTTCTCGCCGAAGATGCGCACCTCCGGTTGCTTCTCGACGATGCGCCGCCCCAGCGTATGCTGCGCGCAGTAGCCGACGATCATCACGGTGTTGCGGGGGTCGGAGATGTTGTTGCGCAGGTGATGCAGTATGCGCCCGGCTTCGC
>JAQBWE010000048.1 GCA_027625315.1 Planctomycetota bacterium | reverse complement strand
GGGTTTGGCGTGTTGCGTACGTGCCTGAACCGTCCGACTGCGAGGACGAATCGGGTTTGGCGTGTTGCGTACGGGCCTGAACCGTCCGACTGCGAGGACGAATCGGGTTTGGCGTGTTGCGTACGTGCCTGAACCGTCCGACCGCGAGGACGAATCACAGGACGGCGCGGGAGCGCCGACAGTTGAGCGCCGGGAGTCTTACGTGTCGGGCGCCTGAGTCTGCACGACCGCCGGCCTCGGCCCTAAGCGGTCGTTGCGTCCGGGACGGTCCATCACAGCGCGAGCAGCGCACAGTCCGGAAGGCGTCATCACAAGGCCGAGGCCCAGCAAATACTGGAGGCGGGGGGAATCGAACCCCCGTCCCGAGACGGACCCGTACGAGCCTCTACGCGCGTAGTCCTTGAACTTGGTTCTCATCCCATGCGACGCCCGGGACAGGCTCCGCATGAGACCAGCGAGTGAATTCTCGCCTGCTCCACGACTCGCGGCGTGAAGCAGGCCAGCCCGCCTTATGGCGACCCTCTTCCCTCGGCAGGCAGGAGGGAGGGATCGCGCCGCCTAATTAGGCAGCGAGAGCGTAGTTGCTGTTGGCAACTGTGTTTTCCAGATGTTGTTGACGAGGTGAACCTGGATCCCCGGCGCGCCACCCGCAGGAGCCTGCGTCCGGTCGAATCCGTTCGCCCCCACGCATGGATTGGAATTTCCACCAAGGCGGAGAGTCGGCTGCCGGGCCGCGGTCTCGTGATGACCGATCCGAACTGATGCGAAAGAGCGGAGACAGGATAACTCCTCGGGCAGCCCCTACCCTGAGCAACACGAGGGTGAGAGTCACTCTCAGGGTGCCAACTAGGGCGTGTTGATCCTCCTGCGGTCCCCGGAGGTCTACCTTCCTGTCACCCAGGGGCCCATCGACCAGCGCCCCGACGTCGTGACACCCACCGGGGGCGAGAACAACGGGGCCTGACGTTCCCGGACGGCTTGATCCGCCCTCGTGCGAACGCGCGATGTCGTCCATGATCCAGGCATGAGCGACCTGCACGATCTGTTCGGCCCGATCGACATCTACTGGTTCGACCAACTCCTGCGCGGACGGCTCCAGCCGGGAATGCGCCTACTCGACGCCGGCTGCGGCTCGGGGCGCAACCTCGTCTATCCGCTGCGGCAGGGCTATGACGTCACGGTGGTCGACAGCGACCCGGCGCGGATCGCCGACGTGCGCGCGTTGGCGGAGCGTCTGGGGCAACCGCTGCCGGCTGAGCGTCTCGTCGTCGGCCGCGTCGCGGCGCTACCGTTTCCGGATGGTGCGTTCGACGTGATCGTCTGCTGCGCCGTCCTGCACTTCGCGGAGGACGCGCAGGCCTTCGACCAGATGGCCCGGGAACTCGGTCGTGTGCTTGCCGGGGGCGGCTTGCTCTTCACCCGGCTCGCGTCGTCGATCGGGATCGAGGACCGCATCGAACCGGCGGGTGGGGGGCGGTACGTCCTGCCCGACGGGACGACGCGCTACCTCGTGGACGAGGCGCGTTTGGTGGCCTTGACGAGCGCGCTCGGTCTGGAACTCGCTGACCCGCTCAAGACGACCGTGGTCCAGGGCCTCCGCGCCATGACGACATGGTGTGCACGCAGGCCGTGAGGACGGCATGACGAGGCACGCCCGGGGCTGTGTCCCGGCCAAGATCACACACCGAACAGCCAGTCGTCGAGCCGGCGCACCACGCTGTCCGGATGCTGCGGCGGCCCGTGGCGCTGGGCCGCCGGGGTGAACCCCTTAAGGGGCTGGAGGAACGCAGCCAGGAGGGGGCGGATCCGAGCCTGCCTGGGTGCGCCGACCGCGCTGGAGGCGACGAAGATTCCGCAGCCGAAGACCGTGAACGGTATCGGGCAGCGTCCGATGGATGGCGTCTCGATGCTGTACTCCGCCGATGCACCGGAGGCCGCGGGACGGCGCAGCACGCAATACTTCGAAATCTTCGGTAACCGCGGGATCTATCACGAGGGCTGGGTGGCCTGCACGCGGCACTCGATCCCCTGGCTCATGGTCGAGAAGGCCCCGCTCAAGGACGACGTGTGGGAGCTCTACCATGTCGACGAGGACTACTTGACCTGCCCCCCTCTAAGTGCGCCACCTGGTCAGATACGATTCGCCGCTCCGCGTCAGGACACTGCTCCGCGTCGCGTCGAGGGCGCCGTCCTGGGCGGACTCGCGACCCGAGAGCTTATTGCCGGTACGCTCAGCGGTTCTCCTCTCAATTCCTCGTCCCCGGAGGTCGCCATGGTCCGCATCACCGCTCTCGTCGCCGCCGTGCTCGTCGTGCTCGGTTTGGGCCTCTATCTGGGAACAGGACGCGAGAGCGTCACGGCCCTCATTCCAGCGTTCGCCGGGCTCGCGCTCGGCATCTGCGCTTGGATCGGTCGCAGCGAGAAGGCGCGCCGACACGCGATGCACGTCGCCGCCGTGCTGGCGCTGCTCGGGTTCGGCGGCAGCGTAGGCGGCGTGTTCGCGGTCCTGCGCCAGCTGGGCGGCGAGGCCATCGATCGTCCCCAGGCTGCCTGGGGACGCACCGGCATGGCCGTCGTGTGTCTCGTCTATCTCGTCTTCGCCATCCGCTCGTTCGTCCAGGCCCGCCGCGCCCGCCGCGGGAGCTGATCGGCGACACGCTTGCCGTCCCCGCCCTCATGTTGCTCGGCGGACCGGCGGTCGCGGCAGCAGCAGCGGATCGGTCGCGGGATCCGCACGTAGCCGCTCACCAGGCCCGTGGGCGACTCAGCGCTGCGTCTCGCGGATTTCGCGCCGGGCGTGCTTGTCCTTCTCATGCTGGCGGCGGTCGCCCTTGTTGCGGCCGCGCCCCAGGCCGAGCTCAACCTTTACGCGGTGGCCCTTGAAGTAGACCTGGAGCGGAATGAGGGTCGCGCCCTTGGCCTCGAGCTGGTGCTTGATCTTGGTGATCTCGCGCCGGTGCAAGAGGCACTTGCGAGAGCGCGTGGGCTCGTGGTTCTGATAGCTCGCCTGGGGCAGGGGATGGATGGTCACACTCTCGAGCCAGACGGCGTCGCCTTTGACGCGCGCGTAGCCCTCCGCGATGGTCGGATTCTGCGTTCGGAGGGATTTCACCTCGCTGCCGCGCAGCACGAGCCCGGCCTCGACGGTCGCCTCGATGACGTAGTGGTAGCGCGCCTTGCGGTTGGTGGCCAAGACGACGCGCGCCGGCTCCGCGGCGGCGCCCTGGGCTCGGGCTTGCTTGTCCTTCTTGGCGCTCATGCGCCGGTATCCTACGCGCCGATGCGAGTGAGCCATGCCGGGGACAGGGGCGTCTGGAACGTCTTGGGCGCGGTCTGTGCCCTGCTCCTGCTGGCGAACTGTCAGGGATTGGAAGACGGTGGCCTCGCCCAGTCCGATCAGCAGACGCCGGATCGCCCCGCGCTCTATCGCCCGGATGGGCCACGGCTACCCGCGTTCAGTGGCGTCGACCCCGCGCGGCGAGGCTGGACCAAGGTCGATGGCCTCCTCTGGATTGAGGCGAGCCACGCCGAGGCCTACGCGGCGGGGCTTGTGCCGAGCGGCGGATCGTTCGTGTCGGCGCGCCAGATGCTGCCACCCACGACGCCGGCCGATGAAGGCTTCCGTCTGCGGACAGATCATCTGGCCGTGCACACGAATGCTTCTTGGGCGCAGGCGAGTCTGATTGCGCGTGAAGCCGAGGCCCATGTCACGCGACTCGTGGCCAGCTACGGTGACGCGCTCAATCTGCGCCTCCCGCAGGGACCGTTGAAGGTCATCGTGATGGCGACGCGCGCGGAGTTCGAAGCGGCACTACACCAGCAGGTGGGGGACCCGCTTGGCTGGGGCGCGTACTACGACGCCCGCACGGGTGCCGTGAACATCAGCCTGGAGCCGGCGGCGCACGGCGCGCTGCCCTGGCAGGCGGACCTGCGCCACGAGCTTACGCATCAGGTGCTGGATCTCTCCCGTCCGCTGGCGCGACGAGGGCGGCCGTTCCCAGTGCCGTGGTTCTGGTTGTGGGAGGGGATTGCCGTGTGGAGTGAGGGTCTGGGCGGCGGACCGACCACCGAGCGCGAAGCGCGCTGGCGCGTGCGGCGTGCACGCGGAGAGGTCGAGCCCATCGCGCGGTTGATCGAGCGTGACGCCACCTCGTTCGAAGGACGCCACTACGACCAGGCCGGCTTGTTTGTGACCTGGCTCCTTGACCCGGGCGTGGCGCCCCGTCAGCGGGCCACCTTGGACCTCGTGCGTGACCTGCTGCGCGGCGGGGTCGGCGCGGACGAATGGGTGGCTCGGCTGGGCAACACGCCGGACGAACTTGAGCGCCGCTGGCTGGATACGGTCGGGCGCTGAGCGCAGGCACGCGCTGCCGTGGCATCCTCGCGTGCGATCGGCCCCTGATCCTGGTTCCGGATGCCTCTTGCGGCGAGGAGCGGCCTTCTCGCCAGCGAGCAAGGGGTGAACTGATACCCTCGCGCCCATGCGCACCGTCACTTTGCAGCCCGGCCGAGCCAAGCCCGCGTGGATGGGCCACCCGTGGATCTTCGCCGACAGCGTGGCGCAGGTGGACGCCGGTGGCGATGAAGATGATTGGGTGCAGGTCGTCGACGCCGACGGCCGCACGCTGGGCGCGGGCTTCTTCTCGCCGGACTCCGCGTTCGCGGTGCGCCTGCTCACGCGCGGCGATCCGAGCGCGGATGCGGATGAGATCCTGAGGACGAGACTTGGCGCCGCCGTGGCTCTGCGGCAGCGCCTGTTCCCTGACCCGACGCACACCAACGCGTACCGGTTGGTGCATGCCGACGGCGATGGCCTGCCCGGCCTCGTCGTGGACCGCCTCGCGGACGTGTTGGTGGCGCAGTTCGGCATCGGCGCCACGCATCGACGACGCCAACTGATTGCGGCTTTCCTCCTAGAGGCCACGGGCGCGCGCTGTCTCGTGAGTCGGCCCGGCGGGTACGAGCGCGAGGAACGCATCGACTACTCCGACCTGCTCGTCGGACCCGCGCCGGATGCCGACGTCGCGATCGTCGAGTGTGGGATGGCCCTCGAGGCGGCGCCGCGGTCGGGCCAGAAGACGGGGCACTACGTGGACCAGCGCGAGAATCGGCGCCTCGTCGGTGAGCTGGCTTCCGGCTTAGACGTGTTGGATCTCTACGCAGGCACGGGAGGGTTCGCGGTCCAGTGTCTGCGCCACGGTGCGCGCTCTGCGTTGGCGATCGACGCCTCCGAGCGCGCCATGGCGGCCGCCACGCGCCACGGCGTTCTCAATGGTGTGGGCGCGCGCCTCGAGGCGCGCACCGCGGATGCCACGGTTGAGCTGGCGGCGCTGCGCGCCGCGCGCACGCAGTACGGACTCGTGGTCGTCGATCCGCCGAATTTCTTTCCGAAGCGTGGGAAGGATCGCGGTGCGCTCAAGTTGCACCGCGAACTCAACGTCCGCGCGCTGAGTCGCGTTGCCCCGGGCGGCTTCCTCGCCAGCTTCAGCTGCAGTGCACGCTTGGATGAGACGAGCCTGTTGGAGATGCTGCGCTCCGCCGCGCGCGAGTGTCGTCGGCCCTTCCGCGTGCTGCGCTCCTTCGGTGCCGGCCCGGACCACCCGGTCGCGTCGGGTTTGCCCGAGGGGCGATATCTAACGGGATTCCTACTTCAGGTGGACGATACGCCGTAGTTGTGTCCGGTCTGGGTCGATAGGTGGATACCAGACTTGGATGCTGAGATGAACGGGGTGGGGATGAACGTACCGACCCATGCCTCCGGACACACCTATCCCCAGCGATCTGGCTCGCAGCGGCACGCCGCCCGGGCGTCTCGCCATGACGCAGCGCTCGCTGCGCGGTGTGCGTGAACTACGGCTCGCAGGGCGAGGCCGGATCGTGCTGCATCTCTTTGGGACGGGGCACGTCAGTTTGCGACGAGGTCGGCTCGACGACTTCTGCTTCGAAGGTCGCGGGCTGCCCAAACACTTGTCGGCAGAGGAGGTCCAGCTGGACGGGGCCACGGGCGTCCTCACCCTCGAGGGCACGGAGCTCGTCCTCGAGTTCGTCGGGGGGACCGCGAACGCGGACATTCAGGGCGAGTTCGCCAGCACGCAGCGGGGGGGCGAGCTGGGCCCTCCGGCGGGGCTAGCGTCCCGGACCCCCGAGTCGTAGGGCCCGCTGGCCGGGTATGATGGGGCCCCCCCTACGGAGATCTCACATCATGCCGCATAAGTTGCTCATTCTCGCGCTGGCGCTCGCGCTGGTCGTGCCCGCCTACGCAGAGGACGGCCCTGTCACCGACGAGAAGGCCCCCGCAACGGCCGAACTCGGCGCCAAGGCGCCCGCGATCACGATGCAGGACACGGACGGTCGCACGTTCGATCTGCACGACAACCGCATCTCGCGCAAGGACGCTGAAGCCGTGGTCCGCGCGGCCGCTGTGGCCGTCGGCGCCGCGAAGGATGCAGGCTTGGACACCAAGCTCGCGGACCTCAAGGGCTTGAAGGATGACGAGGGGGCTATCGACCCGAGCCTCGTTACCAAGCTTGCCCTGGCCTGCGGCTCGTTCGCCGGCCTCACTGCCACTGAGGAGTCGGCCGAGGCGTTCAAGACCCTCGGCGATCTCGTGACCTGGGTCGCCGGGGCCAACGACGCGCCGATCGTGCTCATGACGTTCGCGCCCAAGTGCCCCTCCGTGAAGAAGGCCGCTGAGAAGGTCATGTCGGCCGCCGCGAAGAGCGGCGTCCGGATCTACGCCGTCGCTTGCAACACGAAGGACACCGACGAGGACTTGGCCAAGTTCCGCGAGGCATACGACTGGAACATCCGCGTGTTCTGGGATCGCCAGCAGCAGGTCACCGATGTGCTCGGCGGGAAGACCACCCCGCACTTCTTCGTGTTCGACAGCGGTGGCACCCTGCGGTACCGCGGCGCGCTTGACAATGACCCGATGGGGTTCATGGACGACGCCGATCGTAAGAACTACCTGCTCGACGCCGTCACGGCGATTCGCGGCGGAAAAGAAGTCGCTCTGACGGAAACCGCGCCGAGCGGCTGAAGCGTCAAGCGGGGCAAGTAGCCCCAGCGGCCCGCGTGCCGGGCCGACCGACCGTAATCACCATTGAATCCGGACAGAAGCACGGCGGGCGCCCCTCGGGTCACCCGCCGTGCTCATTTTTGAACCCAGACAGGCGCGGCGGCGCCCGCGGGATCAGAAGTCCAAGACAACGGCCTCGGCGTTCTCCAACGAATAGATCGCCCAGACGATCTCGGACTCCTGCTCCTTGACCTCGCCGACGCGCAACGTGCCGATGACGCGGATGGGCTTGATCGTGTTGGGCAGCCCTTCGTGCTTCGGATCCAGGGTGACGCGCACGGCGCCGTCGAGTCCAGGCGGCACGCCGTAGCAGCAGGACCAGTGGTTGGCCACGAGGTGGAAGTCCTTGATGTCGTCGTACTGAAACAGCGTCATCAAGAAGCCGATCATCACGACCTTCTGGCCGTCGAGCTTGCGGATGGCGTCGGGCAGTCCATCCATCTCCGGTCGGTACTCGTAGGTGCGCAGCAGCTCCCACGAGAGACCCTCGACGCCTTCGATCACCGGCAGCGTGACGCCCATCAGAAGCCCGGTGGCGGGATCGATGCGCAGGCCCGGCGGGAGTTGGAGCGTCGGCAGGCCGGCGCCGCCACCCGTCGCGAGGATGCCGACCTCACGCGCGTCCGGGGTGGCTGCGCGGTCGGCGGCTTCCAAGCCCTGGAACCAGAGCTCGCACCCCAGCAGGGTTACGGCGACGAGCATGACCAAGTCGAAGATGCGCATGAACTCTCCCGCGTCAGGAGCACCCAGCCTACCCGCCGTAGGGCTCCGCGGTGGCGTTGACGACTTCGTAGAGCCAGATCAGCGGCCCGGAGCCGTCGGGGTACTGGTGCTGCGGGCGAATCTGAAACGTGCCCACGACCCGCAGGGGCGCGAGTGTCAACGCCAGGCCGCGCGCACCCCGGGGCAGGCGGACGACGACCTGATCGCCGAGCCCAGGGGGGATGCCAAAGCAGCAGGCCGTGTGGCTGCCGACGAGGGCGAACTCGCGTATGCCGCGCAGCTCGTACAGAGCGACCATGAAGCCACCCAAGACGACTTGACGTCCGTCCAGCGCGCGCAGGTCGGCCGGGAGGTCCGCGACGGTTGCTGCTTCGTTGGCCGTGGCAAGCAGCGGCCACGAAGGGGTGGCCGTGTTGGCGGGGGGGGCCAAGTCGAGGCCCTGCAGCAACCCGGTCTCGGGATCGATGCTCGCGCCCGGCGGCAGGCCCGGCGGGTTGTACGGGTCCACACCTGCGCGCGCAGCCTGGGCGGCGGCCACGAGCTCGCCATGGGGGAGCGTCACCCGCGTCCGGGCCTCGACCTCCACCGTGGAAGCGCGTGCACCGACGTAGACGGCACCCACCAGAATCAGTGCCCCGATGCCCGCCAGCAGCAGGTCGCGCAGGCGCGGCAGAGACATGCTCACTCCGTCGGGTGCAGGTTGGCGGCCACCGGCGTGCGCAGCCCCTGGAATGCCGGGAGGAGCCCGATGATGAAGCCGAAGCCAACCAGCACGAGCAGGATCCACGCATCGAGGGCGCTGAAGCCAGCGGACAAGAACACACCGGCCTGCGTGAGCAGGAACGGCGCAATCAGGATCACTGTGGCGTGTCCCAGCAGTAGCCCGAACACGCCACCGAGCATGCACAGCAGGAGGGCCTCAGTGATGATGATGACGAACACGTCGAGCGGCTTCGCGCCAACCGCGCGGAGGATGGCGATCTCGCGCCGCCGTCCATGGATCGTGTTGTAGAGCCCGACCATCGTGCCGATGCCCGCAACGATGACCATCATGATCACGATCCACGTCAGCAGCTTGCCGAGTGGGCTGATGATGTCGAACAGCTCGCGGACCTGGTCTTGGGGGATCACCGCTTGCACGGGCCCGCGGTCGGAGCGCATGTCGGCGACGAACCGCAGGCGCAGAATGGGACTCTTCAAGCGAATGCCAACGGCGGAGAGACCGAGCTCCTCCTTCGTGCCGTGCACGTGCCCATCGCCCTCTTCGTGCGCGTGGCCTTCTTCGCCGCCCTCTTCGTGGGCGTGGCCCTCATCGTCATCGTGGGCGTGCCCGTTGTCGTCCTGCTCGTCGTCATTGTCAGCGTGCGCGTGCCCATGCCCGGCGGAGCCGTCGTTCTTGCCCTTGCCCTTGGCGGCGGCTTCAGCGGCCGCTTTCTCGCGCTCAGCCTCGCGCTCCTTGCGGCGTTCGGCTTGGTAGTCCGCGCCCTTGCCGTGATCCCCGATCTCGTAGAACGTCTCGATGGGGATGAAGATGGCGCGATCGGCCGGGGTTCCGGTGGGGCGGAGGATGCCGACGACCGTCCACGTCTCGCCGTGCTCCGCGGTGCCCACGCCGTGGGTAACGCGGAACGTGCTGCCACGCACGAGTCCGGTGCGCGCGGCACACATGCTGCCGACCACGGCTTCCCAGTTCAGGCCGTCCGTGAAGATCCGGCCGCGCACCTCTTCACCGAGAGGCACCGCATCGCCGTCTTCCAGCGCTTTGAAGATCAAGCTGCTCGTGCCGACCACGTGATGGCCGTGGAACATGTCGCCTACGGCGTACGGCACGGCGTACTTGACCTGGCCGTCGGCCTTGGCGTCCTCGTAGGCCTGCCAGGGAATCGTGCCCCCGGCGTCGCCGACGTGGAACATGGTGTTCAGCACGATCTGAAGGGGCGAACCGTGGGTCGGGCCGAGGATGGCGTCGTAGCCGCGGGCCGTGTTGTGGTACGAGCCCTCAGCGCCCGCGCGCAAGGCCATGATGGCGATGGTGAGGGCAACCCCCAGACCAATCGACAGGATCGTCAGCGCGCTCGAGAGCCGGCGCTGGGTCAGGCTGCGCCAAGCCAGACGGAGGCGGCTCATGCGGTGACCTCGGCGGCGCGCAGGGTCTCGACGCGGGCGAAGCGCGCCAGCAGGCGCTCGTCGTGACTCACCACGAGCAGGGCTGCCTGGCTCTCGCGCACGAACTCCAGCAAGAGATCCAGGCACTGTTCAGCCCGGGCCTCATCGAGGCTCGAGGTGGGCTCATCCGCCAGCACGAGCGTCGGGTGCCCGGCGAGCGCACGCGCGATGGCTACCCGCTGCTGTTGGCCAACGCTCAGCTGGGACGGCTTGTAACCGTGGCGGTCGGCGAGGCCGACGCGCGCGAGCGCGTCGATCGCGGCCTGGCGGGGCGCTGCTCCCATGCGGGGTCGAAACGTCATCCCCAACTGCACGTTCTCAAGGGCAGTCAGCCCCGGCAGCAGGTTGAAGGTCTGAAAGAGGTAGCCGATGTGACGTGCACGCAGCGCGTCCCGGGCCGTCTCAGAACGCCCGGTCATGCTCTCGCCCGCGACCTCGACGCGGCCAGAGTCGGCCGGCAAGATCCCGGAAATCACGTGCAGTAGCGTGGTCTTGCCGCTGCCGCTCTCTCCGCGCAGGCCGACGACCTCGCCGCGGTCGATGTCGAGGCTGGGCAATTCGACCGCGACGAACGTTCCGCCCTCAGGGTCGCGGAAGGACTTGCGCAGGTCGCGAACACGGAGGGCGGGTTCAGGCATGGGACAGATCGTACGGGAGGGTCGGGCCCGCACCGATTCCTCGTGCCGTGACCTGGGCGCGAATGGGCAGGACCTCAACACCCGCTGCGTGGGCGCGCACCAAGCCCTCCGCGTACGCGGGGTCGATCTCGGCCGCCGGACGGAACAGGTCCACATCCGCCCGCTGGACCAGGTAGACGATGACAGCCCGGTCGCCGGCCGCCCGCAGCGCGGCGAGGGCTTCCAGGTGTTTCAGGCCGCGCGCAGACCGCGCATCGGGGAAGCGACCCTCGCGACCCACACGCAGGGTGGTGCTCTTTACCTCGATCCAGCAGCGGCCCGCCGCGCCCTCCACCAGGAAGTCGAGGCGGCTGGCGTGCCCGTCGCCGACTTCTCGGCGCACGCGGTCATAGCCCTCAAGGCCCGGCAATCCGCGCCGTTCGAGCGCCGCCGCGATGACGTGGTTGGCCAGTCCGGGATGCACCCCGATCCAGGCTCGCCCGGCTCGGACTTGCTCGAGGCCGTAGCGGAGCTTCCGGCGCGGATCCTGCGTGTCGCGCACGCGAACGGCTTGGCCGGGCTCCGCGCACCCCAGCATGGAGCCCGGGTTGGGGCAGTGCACACGCAGCTCTTGGCCGTCGTCCAGGCGCACGTCAGCTAGGAAACGCTTCATGCGCCGCAGCAGCACCCCCGACTCGAGGGGGCCGGGGTAGCGGTAGTCCAAGTGTGCCACGCGGACTACCGGCGGCGGAGGCTGCGGCGCCAGGCGATGCCACTCCGAACGAAGCGCACGATGAGCAGGAGGGCGCCAACCACGAACACGATCAGGAACACACTCTCCAGCAGGTGGTCGAGCACGTCGGCTGCTTCCTGGCCGAGCTTGTGGCCCGTGGGCATCTGCACGATCTCGGCACGCGTGGACGCCGTGATCAGCCAAGCGCTGCCCGCGAGGGCGCCCAACGCGTCGGCAAACAGGCTCGCCGAACCGCCGCCACGCCCAAGCAAGGTGAGGATGTGCCGCGCAGCAAAGAACGCGAGGGCCACATTGAGCCAGGGCACCAGTGCGAGGAACTCCCGCGCCAGAAACGTCTCCAGTAGGTCGCCCTGCTTCACGCTGAAGATGTTCTCGAGGAATACGTTGAAAAGGACCGCGAGTAGCGCGATCAGCACGAGTCCCTCGACTGCACCCCGGCGCGTCCAGCGCGCGGGTCGAAACAGCCCCGGCAGCGGCGCGCCGCCACGCGAACGCCCGAGCGCCACGAAGAGCACGAGCATGGCGCCTGCGTCGATTAGGAAGATGGTCAAGACCGAGAGCAGCACGGCCGCGAACGGCTCGCGGGGCAGCGGCCCGAGCAGACCGGGGATGGGGGCTGTGCGAGAGCCCGCGACCGTGAGGGCGATCGACAGCAACAGGTGGCACGCGAACACGGCGGCAAGCAGCCGGACGAACGAACGCTGCGTTGCCAGACCGATGGTCAGCGGCTCGCTCACCAACTCCTCGGCGAGTGCCTCCGGGGTTCCGAGGGCGCGGACCGCGCGGCGCTCGGCCTCCTCCTGGCCGAGCTCTGGGTCGCGGTCTCGTTCGTCCGCGGCGCGGTCCAAGATGAGACTCTCGACGTCGGCCCGCACGCGGGCAATCTCGCCGGTGGGCAGGAGGTCCTCGAGGCGGGCGAGGAATTCCTCGCGCGATGGATCGCCGGTGGTCACGCCGCTACCTCCACGTACGTTCGGTTGATCATTCAGGGACTCGATTCTGACGCGGCGCCGTCACTGGCCGCAGCCGCTTGGCGAATCGCCTCTTCGGTGGCTTCGCGGACCGCATCCCAGGCCTTCAGCATGGCGTCCTTGAGCTCACGACCGTCCGCCGAGAGTTCGTAGTACTTTCGCGGCCGCGCCCCGTCGGTGTCCCAGCGGGAGGAGAGCACGCCCTGCTTCTCGAACCGGCGCAGGATGGGGTAGAGGGTGCCCTCCTCGATGGCGAAGCCAGCTTCGCCGAGGAGGCGCACGAGGTCGTAGCCGTACCGTGGCGACTCGAGGTGGAGCAGAGCCACCACCTGCACCACCCCGCGCCTGAGCTCGGCTTCGAACTTGGGGTCCACACCGCCGGTCATCGGCCCTCGCGCTCCATCCACTGCCAGTGTAGGGGCGCCACGGACGCGCAGAGTTTTCTACTCTCGCTGCGCGTCCCCGTACGGGGCGGATACGATGCCGGGGTGCATCGCCCGCTCGCCGTTCTTGCGCTGACCCTGCTCCTGGCTTGCCCGGCCTGGGCGGAGGGTCCGGACGGCGAGGCCACACCCGCGGCGCGCGCCCTGGAGGATCTCGATTCGCCCTTGCTCGGTGCTCGGGAGCGGGCGGTGGAGCGCCTCGTGACGCTCTTGCCGGGTTCACGCGCGGGCGTGATCCGGGCGCTGGAGGGCTCGTCCTGGGCGGTGAAGATCCAGTTGGTCGAGGTCCTCGGCCGGGATGGCTCTGAGGAGGCCGTCACGGCGTTGGTTGGCCAACTCGTCCGCGCCGATGAGGCTCAGGCGCTGCGTATCCGCGGCGTGCTCGTGCGCGATGCTGGCGCCTCCGCTCGCCTGCTCGCCGCCTGGCGACGCGATCCCGACGGCTTCATGCAGGGCGCGGCCGGCGTGAGCGGCGTCCGGCGGCTACAGGAGCTCATCGCCCTGCTGCGCCGCGCGGAGATCGAAGAGAAGTTCCTGTCACGCAAGTCCAAGTCCGGGAGCACCGGGAACTACCGCGGACAGTACGACATTCTCAAGGGCGAGGGACTCGAGCCGGGGTACCGCGAGTACGCCCTCGAGGTGGTCGCGAACATCGCGATCGACCGGGCGCTCCGCACGCCGGGACTCTACCGGACGGGAATCTACGAGTTCCTGCGCACGAACTACGTCGACGAGTGGGAGTTTCGGTCCATGGCTCTCAATGCCGTCGCGGAACTCTGTACGCCCGACGATGAGGAGATCCTCGAGCACTTGGAGCAGTTGCGCATCCGCGTGGCGATCAAGCGCATGCAGTTGGAGGCGCGCTACGTCGAGCTCGTGGACAGGCACGGCTACAGCGACAAGGTCACGGAGGACGCGCTCTTCGAGTGGAATGACGTCCTCGGTGATTATCTCGATGTCGTGGCCTGCCTCTACATCGTGTTGCCGACGCGCTACGACACGCGGGTCCGCGAGTTCATTCGCGACATCGAGAACGCGTCGTGGCCCAATCCCCAGCCGCTCTATCCCTCGAGTCTGATCGCGGGACTGCAGATCCGCTGCGGGTGGTACCGCGACGCGATCTCGTCCTATGAACTGGCGATGCGCGAGGGCGGTTCCCGAGCCTTCGGGTACTACAACCAGGCGTGTGCGTACGCGAGTTGGTCGACGAAGGCGGGGCTTAGCGAACGAGAGCGCGAACGAAACCTCGACAGCGCGCTGATGCGACTGGACCGTGCCGCGGAGGCTGGTTGGAGTGACGTGGGCTGGATGGACGAGGATCGCGACCTCGATCCGCTCCGGGAACATCGCCGCAGCGGCTACGACGACATCTCCAAGCGCATCAAGGTGCGCTATGCCCTAGAGGACGACTAGCCGCGTCTCTGTCTGCGCTAGCGCAGCGCGCGGATGAGCAGCTGGCTGCCCATGGCGAGGAGCCAGGCGGCGACGAGCGCGCAGAAGCTCACGACAACGGCCCCGGCGAGCGTGCCGTCGTGCGCGCCGCCCGCGACGATTGCGGCGAGCCAGTAGAGCCCGAGCAGCATCTCGAGGACTTGGCGCTTGACCGGGCCAGGCTTCGGCGTGCGTCCGAAAAGGGTGCTGCTGCCCACGCCAAACGCGACGGCGATGCCAAAGGTCGGCAGCTCGCCGAGCAACCACACGAGCACGGCGGCTGTGGCGAACGCGATGGCCGTCAGGATCCTCGCGGTCCGCACGCGCCGATCGTCCGGGCGATCTTCGGTTTGCGAGAGCAGGGTGATGCCCGTCGCGTAGCAACCGATGCAGGCGGGCGCGGCCAAGAGCCACCAGCTGCCGCCGTCGAGTACGACGGGCCAGACGGCGAGGCTCGCGTTGCTAAAGCGAACCAGCCCGAGCACGACCGCGCCTTCCGGTCCGTCCTTGCGGCCGCCGAGATCGTAGAGTGTCGCCAACGCCAGAGCGGCGATGACCGCCGGCAGGAACCCGCGGGGGCCGCCGCCGAGCCACACCGCGCTGGCGGCCATGAGCACGACGAGGATGAGCACGGCGGCAGGATGCAGCGCCCCGCTGGGCAAGGGGCGCTGAGGCGCCTTCTGCCGGTCCACCGTGCGGTCGGCCCAGTCGTTCAGCGCCATGCCGGTGCCGAAGAGCAGGAGGGAGGTCCCCGCCAGGGAGACCCAGTCGGTCCAGCCGACGCTGGCCAGCCCGACGCCGCCTACCGCCCACGCGAGCGCGCCACAGGCGAGCGCGTCGCACGCGGCCGTAGGTGCCAGGGGCAGCCGGACGATACGCAACCACGAGCGCATTCGTGCCTAGCTGTTCAGGATCCAGAGGATGTCGTTGCGGAACGCAAAGAACATCAGGATCAGCAGGAGGAAGAGCCCGATCTTCTGCATCCAGATGATCGTGCCGTCGGACAGCGGCCTGCCGCGAACCTTGCCGATCAGGATGAACATCAGATGCCCGCCGTCTAGGACGGGAATCGGAAGGATGTTGAGCACGGCCAACATGACGCTGACGTAGGCCAAGAACCAGAGCAACTCGAGCATGCCGTGCTCGGCAAACTGCTTGCTGGCGCCGATGAGGCGCACGGGTCCGACCACGTTTTTCGAGAAACTCAACTGCCCGCGAACGAGGGCGCTGATCGTGCGAAACACGTTGGCTGTTTCACGCACCATGCGGTCCCAGCCCATGCTCACGGCGTGGCCAAAGCCGTTGGGCGCCCACGGCTCGCGGTACTCGAGCACGCTGAAGTCCAGCACGCCAGCGACCTCGAGTTCGACCGGGGTGACTTGGATGACGCGCTCGGGTTCGTCGCCGACGCGGATCGTGAACGCGACCGGCTCGCCGGCCTTAGTCGACTCCAGCGCGCTCGGGATGTCCTCGAATCGGGCGATGCTCTTGTTGCCCACCTTGAGCACGGTGGCGCCTGGCGGCAGGCCGGCCTCCTGCGCAGGCACCGCGGGGTAGCGCCACAGGGTGGTGCCACTCGGCACCAGCGCGCCCTTCTCGATGGGTGTGACACGCCGGGTGTGCGGCGTGGCCAGCGTCAGCTGGTCGAAGAAGGCGGCGATGGCGGCGGCATCGGGCAGGTCCAGCGGAATCTCGACCGTGTTGGCCCCACGCCGTACGACCAGATTCGTCACCGGCGCTCGAAAGGGGAGCGCGGCGAGCGTGTAGCTGTTGTCCAGAGTGCGAATCTCGCCGGCCGCGAAGGCCGAGACGAGCACGTCGCCCACCTGAATCGACTGGGCGGCTTGGCCAATCACGGCCTCAACCTTGGGTTCAACATAGGGCGCCAGTCCCACCTTGGGGCCGGGCTTCTTGCCGGTGTCTTCGGTCGAGCGGGGAGCGAGGACGTAGGTGCGTCCGTCTGCCGTGGCGATGGAGATGGGCAGGATGCCCGCTTGCAGCGCATCGTTGATGCGTGCGAGCGCATCGGCACCGCCCCGTACGGGAATGCCGCCGACGGTGGCGTCTTCCGTCGCGCCTACGGCGAACGTGGCTTCGCCCGTGCCCAACTCGAGGCCGTGCGCCTGACCGACGCCGAACCGCAGCAGCCCATGCTCCTCGTCATACGTCGGACGGAACGGCATGCGCAGCGTCTCGCCCGCGCGCTCCACGACCAGGGCGCTGTCGGCCCCGCCGGAGGCGACGGCCACGCCGACCCTGATGTCGACAAACGTCGGTGTGCCGTTGCCGTCGATGCTGATGATGCGATCGCCGGGTCGCACGCCCGCCGTCCAGGCCGCGCCACCCTGCTCGACCGAACCCACCAGCGGTGCCTGGTAGGGGGCGCCCGCTTGGATGCAGATCGTGTAGAAGACGAACGCCGTGAAGAAGTTCATGATGACGCCGGCGCAGATGATGAAGCTCTGGGCCCACGCTGACTTCGCGGGGAACTCGTCCGGGGCGGGCTGGCCCGTGCCGCCACCGCCTTCGCCGGGAATCTCGCCAGCCATCTTCACGTAGCCGCCGAGCGGGATGGCGGCCACACGGAAGTCCATGGAGTGGTCGGCCGGATCCGTGCGCCGCCGCCCCACAGTGAAGCGCCGGACGCCGTCGCGGGTCTTCTCCCAGCCGAACAGCCGCGGGCCGAAGCCGATCGAGAACGTCTCGGTACGCGTGCCCGTCAGCTTGCAAGCGTAGAAGTGGCCCCACTCGTGGACGAAGATCAGGAAGCTGATGCCGAGGATGGCAGTGATCATGGATCCGCCGGGCAGGCCGGCAGCGAGCGGAAGGCCCAGCACGAGGGCCAGAAGCAGGCGGTGCGGACGGCGGTGCATGGGGGCGCGATCTCCTGGGGCCCCCGAGGGTCACCGAAGGAGGCGGGGAGCGCCCGAAAAAGCGCGCCGCCCTCATGCGGAGAGTCGACCGGGGCATGCGGGGTTCTGATGGGTGTGGCGGTCCAGCCCGCCTACGATCGCACCCCCAGGCGAATGAGGAGCGGCACATGGGCGGCATCAGCTACCGCGACGCAGGCGTCGACATCGACAAGAAGATGGCGGCGGTCGGCAGCATCGGCGCGCGGGTGCGAACCACGTTCACATCGGGCGTGCTGCACGAGCTTGGCTCCTTTGGCGGCATGTTCTCCGGCCGCTTTCCCGGCCTC
>JAQBWE010000047.1 GCA_027625315.1 Planctomycetota bacterium | reverse complement strand
CGCGCCGTGGTCGCCCAGTTGGACGCCCACGTGGACGCGCGGCTCGCGGCCGAGGGGATCCAGGCCGCCCCGCGCTCCAGCGATGCGGAGTTCCTCCGGCGCGTCTACCTCGACCTGGTCGGCACCGTCCCGACCCCCGCCGAGGCCGCCGCCTTCTTGGCCGACCAGAGCGCGGAGAAGCGCGCCACCAAGATCGACGAGCTCCTCGCCAGTGAGGCCTACGCCGAGAATCAGGCATCCTTCTGGTTCCGCACGCTCACCGGCCGCTCCGTGCATCAGGGGCGTCAGCGCGATGGTGAGGGCGGCCAGTACATCAGCGGTGAGGGCGGTCGCGCCCTCCACCAGTGGCTCGCCGACCAGATCGCCGTGAAGCGGCCCTACGACCAGATGGTGCAAGACCTCATCTCGGCTACTGGACGCCAGGATGAGAACGGCGCAGTCGGCTACATGGCGCGCTGGGAGAACAACGCCAACAACGCGGCCGGCGCGGTGTCGAAGCAGTTCCTCGGCGTGCATATCCAGTGCGCGCAGTGCCACGACCACATCTACGAGCCCACCTGGAAGCAGACGGACTTCGAAGGCATGGCGGCGTTCTTCGCCGGCACGCGCGTCGCGCGCGTGCCTGAGTACAACGAGCTGCGCAACCTGCGCGATCAGATGCAAGGCAAGGACGCGCAGCTTGGTAAGGAAGGCAAGGCTGGTAAGGAAGGCAAGGCTGGTAAGGAAGGCAAGGAAGGCAAGGCTGGCAAGAAGGCCAAGGGCGGCAAAGCCGCTCCCGCGATGGACGAGATGGATGGACCCTCCGGCAAGATGGACGGTCCCGCCGACGAGATGGACGGGCCTGCCGACAAGATGGATGGACCCGCCGACGGCCGGCCGATGGCCCGCGGCGACGTCGCGGCCCGCCTCCAGGAGCTGCGCAAGTACGCCAACCTCGCGGTCGTCACCGATCAGCCGATCAACCCGCGGCGCGCAGGCCCCTACATCCAGCGGCTCGAGAAGAACAAGAACCCCGACATCGCCGCGCGCGCCAAGCTGCTCGGCACGACGCCGAAGTTCTGGCTCGCGGCCGAAGCAGCCGACGTGCCCGGCATCTCCCGGCGCTACCTCCTCGCCCGCTGGGTGACTTCGAGCGACAACCCCTACTTCGCCCGCATGCTGGCCAACCGCATGTGGGGTGCATTCATGGGTCGTGGGCTGGTCAACCCCGTGGATGACTTCAACAGCTTCCAGGCGCCCTCACACCCCGAGCTGCTGGACCTCCTCGCGGAGGACTTCCGCACCAACGGGTTCGACCTGCGGCGCATCCAGCGCATCCTGCTCAACTCGGCCACCTACCAGCGCACCTCGCGCTGGACCGGCGAGGAAGAGCCCGACCCCGCGCTGTTTGCGCATGCACCGGTGCGCCCGCTCAACACGGAACAGCTCTACTTCGCCGTCACCCGCGCGACCGGGCTCGAGACGCTGCTCAACCGCACGTCCCGCCGCCAGGAGCAGGCCATCCAGCAGGCGATCTTCTCGGTGTTCACGTTCGTCTTCGATGACGACGAGGGCGCGGCGGAGGAAGACTTCGCCGGCAGCATTCCGCAGGGCCTGTTCCTGCTGAACGGCGAGTTGCTCCAGCGCGCGATCAGCGGCGGCCAGGAAGCGCCCGCGGGGCGCGGACGCAATGCGAACCGTCGCGCAGCTCAGCGTCCGGCGCAGTCGATGCTCGAGGGCCTGCTGCGCACGGAGAAGGACGACGGCGCGCGCATCGAGGCCCTCTACATGCGCGCGTTCGGCCGCAGTGCGAGCGCAGACGAGCGCCGCGAGGCGGTGGCGTTCCTCAAGGGGCAGGGCGCCAGCCCCCAGGCCTACGAAGACTTCTTCTGGGCTCTGCTCAACTCCGCTGAGTTCATGACCAACCACTAGGACGACGAGCCATGTGCGACAAGTGCGACCCCATCCAGACCCACGTATCCCGTCGTGACATGCTGCGCTACGGCGTGGCCGCCGGCGCAGCCGGCGCCCTATGGGCCTCGCCGCTGCGCCACGCGTTCGCGGAAGAGGGCACGCTCCAGAAGGACGTGTCCATCTCCGGCCGCGGCAAGGCCAAGCAGGTCATCTTCCTGTTCATGGTCGGTGGCGCGAGTCATCTCGACACCTTCGACCCCAAGCCGGGTGCCGCCACGCAGGGCGACACGCGCGCGGTCGACACGGCCGTCACGGGCGTCAAGATCGCCCGCACGCTGCCCGAGATCGGCAAGCGCATGGGCGACATCGCCCTCGTGCGTGGCATGTCGAGCAAGGAAGGCAACCACGACCGTGCGCGCTACTTGATGCACACGGGCTATCCCCCCACGCCGACGGTCGTGCACGCGGGCCTCGGCTCGATCATCAGCCACGAGATGGGTCGCGCCGACGCGGAGCTGCCTGAGTACATCGCCATCAACGGCCCGGGCGCACGTCCGGGCTACCTCGGCGTGCAGCACGCTCCGTTCGCGATCCAGGTTCAGGCGCCGGCTGGCGGCGAGGACGAGCGCGGACGCCGGTCTCCGGGCCAGGGCAGCCGCGCCGTCGTCCAGAACCTTGAACTGCCGAAGGACATGACGGCGGATCGCCTCGACGAGCGCATCGGCTTCCTGCAGAAGCTGAACGCCCGCTTCGGCAAGGACCGCACGGACGCGGTCGGCGAGGCGCAGAGCGCCATGTTCGAGCGCGCCCGGCGCCTCATGGACAGCCCGAAGAACACCGCGTTCGACCTCGAGGCCGAGAAGCCCGAGACGATCGAGCGCTACGGCAAGACACGCTTCGGTGCCGGCTGCCTCATGGCCCGGCGCCTCATCGACTCCGGCGTGAAGTGCGTCGAGGTCATGATGGGCGGCTGGGACACCCACAACGACGGCTTCAACGAAGTGCGCACGCTCAACGGCCAGCTCGATCCGGCCGTCGCCGCGTTGCTCGACGACCTCAAGCGCTCCGGCAAGCTCGACGAGACGCTCGTCGTGTGGGTCGGCGACTTCGGTCGTACACCCCGCATCGACACCGCCCGCAACGGCCGCGGCCACTACCCGCGCGCCTGGTCGGCCTGGATGGCGGGTGGCGGCGTTCAGGGCGGTCGGGTGATCGGCAAGACCGACGCGACGGCCGAGACCGTCGTCGAGGGCGAGGTGCGCCCCGAGGACTTCTACGCCTCAATCGCGCACGCCACCGGCATCGACGCGACGAAGACCTTCTACACGGGCCAGGGTCGGCCGATCCAGATCGTCTACAAGGACGGCCGCGTCGTGAAGGACCTCTTCGCCTAGGCGCCATCGGCTGGGCGGCCCCTCTTGGCAACTAGTCCTCGCGGCCGGGCCGCTGCCGCTTGCGCTTGACGTCACTGCGCCGGCGCTTGGACTCCACGCGCCGCTTCTTCGACGCGCGCGTGGGCTTGGTCGCCTTGCGCGGGCGCTCGATGTGCAGCGCGGCCCGCAGCGTCGCAGCGAACTTCTCGAGGGCGTCTTCCACGTTGCTGCTCTGCTCCCGGTGGCGCTCGGAGGTAATCAGCAGCTCGCCGTCCTCGGTGAGGCGCGAGGCCAGCTTGGCGCGCGCGCGCTCACGCTGCACCTCGGTCAGGGCGCTCGTCCGCTCGAGGCTCCAGCGCAGCAGCACCTTGCTGGAGGTCTTGTTGACGTGCTGCCCGCCCGGACCGCCGCTGCGGGCGTAGGAGAGCGCGCACTCGTGGCCCGGAACGGTCACCCGGGCGGTGATGCGGATCTCGGTGGGCATACGGGCCATCCCGCCATCCTGCCACACAGCGCTGGCGGGACGGCCTGCTCTCGGGTAGGACGCACGCGATGCAGGTCGAACTCACCCCGGAGCGTCTCGCCGCCCGGGCGAATCTCGCACGCTCCGGCGCGAAGATTCTGTATGAGGACAACCACCTCATCGGCCTCGCCAAGCGCGCGGGCCTGCTGTCGCAGGCGGGCCCCCCGGGCGTGCTGGCGCTGCCGGAGTACCTCGACACCTACCGCCGCGAGGCGGAGGGCAAGCCCGGCCGCGCGTACGTCGGGCTCGTGCACCGGCTCGATCGCAACGTCTCCGGCGTCATGGTCGTCGCTAAGACCAGCAAGGCCGCGGGGCGCCTCGCCGAGCTGCTGCGCGACCGCGCCGCGAGCCTGGAGAAGTCCTACCTGGCCTGGGTCGAGCGCGTGCCCACAGAGAACAGCGAGACCCTGGTGCACAGCCTGCGGCGCGCCGGCGGCATCACGCGACTGGCAGGCGCGGGCGACGACGACGCGCGCGAGGCCCGCCTCGCCTTTGAGGTGGAGGGGCGCGGCCGCAAGTGCGCGCGTCTCCTCGTGCGGCTGGAGACGGGACTCCCCCACCAGATCCGGGCGCAACTGTCGATCGTCGGACATCCGCTGTGGGGCGACGCCAAGTACGGAGGCACGCCCTGGCGCCGTCCGGCCCTGCACGCCCTGCGACTTCAGTTCCCCCATCCGGTCGGCGGCGAGCCGCTCGTCCTGGAGGCGCCGGTGCCCGCGGACCTCCGGGAGCTTGATGAACGCCGCGGCTTGAAACCGCCGGTTCGAACCGGCGGCGAGTAGCCTCTACGCGTGAGCGTTGCAGTCCACATCCTCGGCACGGCGCAAGACGGCGGTTTCCCCCACGCGGGCTGCGGCTGCGCCTCGTGTGAGCGCGCCCGGCGCGAGCCGGCCTTGGCGCGGCGCGTGTCGTGCATCGGGATCATCGGCGCGTCGGGTCGCTGCCTCATGGTGGACGCGACGCCCGACTTCGGCGCGCAGCAGGCAGCCCTCGCGGCCGCCGCGGGGCGCACGCCGCCGCACGTCGATGCGCTGATCCTCACCCACGCGCACATTGGCCACTACCTCGGGCTCGCTCTCCTCGGCCGTGAGGCTATGAGCGCCCGTGCTGTGCCCGTGCACTGCACGCCCAGCATGCGTCGGTTCCTTGAGCAGAACCGGCCGTGGGCCCACCTCGTCGAGCGCGACGAGATCGACCTCCACACGCTGCGGCCCGGCGAGGCGCTGGAGTTCGATGGCGCGCGGATCCACGCGTTCCTCACGCCCCACCGCAGCGAGGACACCGACACGATCGGCCTGGAGATCGAGGGTCCGACGCGTCGGCTCGTCTACATCTCCGACGCCGACGTGTTCCCGCCGGCCCTCGCGGAGCGGGTGCTCGAGGCCGACATCGCGCTGATCGACGGCACGTTCTATGCGCGCGACGAGCTGCCCCATCGCGAGATCCTCGCCGTGCGGCACCCGTTCGTGAACGAGAGCGTGGAGCGGTTCGCGGGCGCGCGCGGCGACGTGGCGTTTATCCACCTCAACCACAGCAACGCGCTCCTCTCCGAGCACGCCCCCGCCCTGCCCAAGGGCTTCCGAGTCGCGGCCGAGGGCGAGTCGTTCCGCCTGTAGCTCGCTACGGGGCGTCCTCGGGTCGGAACGGATGCGGGTCGGCGTGCACGTGGACCTGGGCGGCGGGGATTGCGCGCTCGACCGCCACCCGCACCCGCTCCGAGAGCCGATGCGCCTCGGGGAACGTCAGTTCGCGGTCAAAGGCCACGTGCATGTCGACGAAGATGTCGGGCCCTGACTTGCGCGTGCGCAGGCGGTGAACGTCGCGCGTCTCGGGCACATCCTCCGCGATGGCCGCTCGGATCGACGCGAGCTGCTCCTCGGAGACGCTCGTGTCCATGAGTTCGGCCGCGGAGCGGCGGAGCACGACCACAGCCGTGCGCACAACGATGAGCGCCACGGCGCACGAGACGGCGCCGTCGATCCAGTGGGCGTCGGTCACGCGGACTGCGACGAGCGAGGCGAGCACGCCCAGGTTCATCCAGATGTCGCTCGTGTAGTGCGCCGCGTCGGCGCGCAGGGCAACCGAACCCGTGCGCTTGGCCGTGCGCAGGAGCAGCCAGCCGATCCAGGCGTTGGCGAACAGCGACACGGTCATCACGGCGATGCCGACCTCCGTGTGCTCAAGCTCGCCGTGGCCGCTCGCGATGCGATGCGCGCCCTCCACCAGCAGAAACAGGCCGAGGAACCCGATCACGAGGCCCTGGACCAGGCCCGCGAGTCCCTCGGCCTTGCCATGCCCGTAGCGGTGCTCCTGATTCGCAGGCTTGCCGGCCAGTCGGACCGCGAAATAGTTCACCAGCGACGCCACGACGTCCATGACCGAGTCGGCGAGGGCAGCCGCGATCGACAGCGAGCCTGTGATAACGACCGCGGCCAGCTTCAGCAGCGCGAGCGACCCCGCCGTGACGACGCTCCAGCGCGCCACGCTGAGGTTCATGCGCGCGTGGGCCGCCGACATCGGCTCCGCCCGATGGTCGTGTTGGTGGTGCCCGTGGTCGTGGTCGTGCATCGAGCGACGAGTGTAGCGCGCGGCGCCGTTTGGCTGCGGCTAGCCCTCGAGCTTCTCCACCCGCTCCATCAGCTGCGCGTGCTTCTTGCGCAGGGCCTCGAGATCGTCGGCCAACCGCGCGGCGTCGGCCGTCGCGCCGGCACCCTTGCGGAGCCTGAGCGCCGCGGACTTCGCCTCACGCCGGACACGGCCATCCGGATGGCGGGCGGGCGCGCCTTCGAGCGCCCGCAGCGCGGCGGGATCGCCGATGGTGAGCATCGCCTCGATCGCCGCATTCACGAGCCGCAGGTCGACCTCGGTGGATAGGTCGGCCAGCGTGTCGAGGATGCCGTCGTGGACCGCCATGCGCTTGCCGACCGTGCCCAGGGCGCGGGCGGCCGCGGTACGCAGGCGCACATGCCCGCCATAGGTCGTCGCGGCCGTGAGGGCCGGCACCACGTCCGGCTCGCCGAGCGCGGCGAGACCCTGCACGCAGCCGATACGAATGACCTCCGCCCAGGCATCCTTGCTGACCAGCGCCCGCTCGAGGGCCGCGCGCGCTCCTGAGGTCCGCACCTGACCAAGGGCCGCCGCGGCCGAGGCCTCCACGAACATCGAAGGATCGCCCGCGTCGAGCACGGCCGTCAGCGCACTGCCTACGGTCTCGTCGTGCCGGAACTGACCGAGGGCGTCTACGACGCCGCGCCGGGCCTTCGGGTGGTCCACGGTGCCAAGGGCCGCCAGCAGAGCGTTCCGCGCACCGGGACTGCGCATGGCGCCGAGCGCAGCCGCCACCTCGACGGCCAAGCCCCAGAACGCCGTGGGCAGAAGCGCGGCGAGGGCGGCGATGTTCTCCGCCGTCGGCTCGTCCGTCAGCGCCTTCGCCGCGCGCACGCGCGCATGAAGCGGCGCGTCGGACGCCAGCGTGGCGCGGCTCGCGGCCGCCGGCTGCTCGAGCTTCCACGTGGCGAGCAGATCGCCAGCGGGATCGAGCTCGACCGAGGCCGGCTCGCTGTCCAGATCGAGCGTGAAGGTGTGGTCGCGGCGCGTGGCCTCGAACGTGCGCTCGATGACCGTGCTCAACTTCGTCGTCACGCGCACAGGCATCCGCAGGCGGAAGCAGTCCACGATGTCGGCGCCGGTCGCCTGCCCCTGCTTCAGGGTCACGTGCAGGCGCTTGCCCGCCGCGTCGTACGACCACGATGTCGTCAGTTCGGGATGGCCCGCGTGATAGACCCACTGATCGAGGAACCAGTCCAGGTTGCGGCCCGTCGCAGCCTCGATCGCCACGCGCAAGTCTTCGGTGACGACGCTGCGGCCGCGGTTCGCTTCGGCGTACTGCTGGATGCTGCGCCAGAAGCCCGTCTCGCCGAGTTCCTTGCGCAGCATGTGCAGGACGAGCGCGCCCTTCTCGTAGAGATGGTGGTCGAACAGGTCGATCGGCTCCTCGAATCGGCGATCCACGATCGCGCGGCGATACGACCCGCCATCTTCCGCGCCGTAGGTTGCGAGCCAGCTGAGGCGCTCGTAGGCCTCCTCGTCGACACCCTGGGCGTGCTCGCGCCAGATGGCCTGCGACCAAGTCGCGAACCCCTCATTCAACCAAGCGTGCGGCCACTCGCGGCACGTCACGAGGTCACCCCACCACTGGTGCGCGAGCTCGTGGGCCACGAGGCGATCGAGATCAAAGTCGAGCGCGGCGCGATCGTCGTAGAGCACGATGTCGATGAGCGTGGTGGCGGAGGTGTTCTCCATGCCGCCGAAGATGAAGTCCTCGACTACGACCTGGGCGTACTTCTCCCAGGGGTAGTCGATTCCGAAGCGCTCGGCGAAGTGCCGCACCATCTCGGGCGTGCGGGCAAACGCGCGCTCGGCGATGCGCTTCATGCCGACCGGAACGTAGGCGGTCAGCGGCACGGGCTCGGCGCCGAGTTGGACCTCGTCGAACTCCCCGACGCAGAGGGTCACGAGGTAGGCGCTGTGCTCCCCCTCCTGCGACCAATGCCACGTAGCAGTCCCGTCGTCGTGTTCCGTACGCGCGACCAGCGCGCCGTTGCTCACCACCGTGTGCTTGGCAGGAACGCGCGCGAGGATCTCGCTCGAGAACTTCTCGCCGGGGTGGTCAAAGCACGGAAACCAGTAGCGGCTGTCCTCATCCTGGCCCTGCGTCCAGACCTGGTACGGCTTGGCGGGGTAGCCGGCGTCCGGCCGGATGAAGTAGATGCCGCGTCGCGGTGTGCCGCGGTAGTGCACGCGCACAGCACCCGGCTCCCCGTGATCGAGGGCGCGCGGCAGGTCGATCGAAAGGTCTTCGCCGACATGCCGGAACGCAAGGGCATGCCCCTCTTCGTCGGTGATCCGGTCGATCGCCAGCTCGCCGGCGTGCAGACGCATCGTCGCCGTGCCGTCGGCGAGTGCCTCGAACTCGTGCGTAACGACGCCTTCAATGGCCACGACCTCAGGATCGAGGGCGATCTCCAAGCGCACGTGCAGGATGTCGACCTCGCGGTCGGGCGCGTACCGCCGCACGGTGCCCGGGAACGCGAACGGCTCTCGGCCGCGCAGCGCGTGCCCCTCGCGCCGCCGGCCGCAGCCGAGCCCGCTCCACTCACCATGGCCCATGGGACCTCCTACTTGTGCTCGTGGCCGTGCTCGTCTTTGCCGGGCTCATCGTCGTGCCCGTGATCGTCGTGCGCGTTGCCGGCCTCGTCGTCCTTGGCGTGCGGATCCTCGCCGCCTCCGTGCGAGTGTCCGTGGCCCCCATGCCCCTCATGACCGTGGCCGTGATCGTGGCCGTGATCGTGGCCGATCTCGTGCACCGCGATCATCAAGGCGAGCCCGAACGCCAGTGCGAGGACAAGGGGGATCAACGCCGCCCCGCGGGCGCGCTTGTGAATCTCAGGCACAAGGTCCGCGCAGGCGATGTAGAGGAAGCCGCCGGCAGCGAACGGCACGAGGAACTGCGCCATGCCGTGATCGCCACCAATCACGAGCACGAGCAGAGCTCCCAGGACGCTGGCAAGCGCGCTGAGGAGGTTGAACAAGACGGCCTTACGCGGGGAGAAGCCCGCGTGCAAGAGCACGCCGAAGTCGCCAAACTCCTGCGGGATCTCATGCAGAGCCACGGCGATCGTCGTGGCGATGCCCGCGGGCGCCCCGCCGACGAGCCACGCACCCGCGATCAGCATGCCGTCGATGAAGTTGTGCAGGCCGTCCCCGATGAGATTCATCCAGCCGAAGCTGTGCACGCCCTCCGGACCGTGATCGTGAAGGTCCTCGCCATGGTGGTGCCAGTGCAGCACACCCTCGATGATGAAGAAGCCAATCAGACCCGCGAGTACGCCGTACGCGATGGTCGTGGTGAAGCCGCCTTGCTCCTCGACCGCGTGCGGCAGGAGGTGCAGAAACGTGTCGCCCAAGAGCGCACCGGCGGCCACGGCCACGAGCAGCGGCAGGAAGCGCTTGACCGATTTGCGCGCGAGGAGCACAACCGCTCCGAGCACGGAGAGCACGCTGATCGCGAGGACGGCGAGCAGAACCGGAATCGTCTCGGGATGCATGGGGGATTCCTGGGCGCCGCGGCGCTAGAGGTTGCGCCGGTACTTGCCGCCGACCTCGTAGAGGGCGTGGCTGATCTGCCCCAGGGAGCAGGTCCGTACGGTCGTCATCAGTTCTTCGAAGATGTTGCCACCGGCGCGCGCCACGGCCTTCAACCGCGTCAGCGCCTCAGGCGCCGAGGCGGCGTTCTCGAGTTGGAACGCGTCGAGATGGTCGAGCTGGATCTGCTTCTCGTCGGCGGTCGCGCGGGTGAGTTCCGCGACCTGCGGCGTCATATCCGCATGGTCGTCGGGCAGGAACGTGTTGACGCCGATGATTGGCAGACTGCCATCATGCTTGCGGCGCTCGTAGTACAGGCTCTGGCTCTGGATCTCGCCTCGCTGATACTGGGTCTCCATCGCCCCCAGCACGCCGCCGCGGTCGTTGATGCGCCGGAACTCCTCGAGCACGGCGTCTTCGACGAGATCGGTCATGTGCTCGACGAAGTACGACCCCTGCAGCGGGTTCTCGCTCTTGAGCCAGCCGAGCTCCGACGTGTTAATCAGCTGGATCGCCATGGCCCGTCGCACGCTCTCTTCGGTCGGCGTGGTGATGGCCTCATCGTAGGCGTTGGTGTGAAGCGAGTTGCAGTTGTCCTGAAGCGCCAGCAGCGCCTGCAAGGTGGTGCGAATGTCGTTGAACTGAATCTCCTGCGCGTGCAGGGATCGTCCGCTCGTCTGGACGTGGTACTTCAGCTTCTGGCTGCGGCTGTTGCCGCCGTAGCGGTTCGCCATGGCGACCGACCAGATGCGGCGGGCGACGCGACCGATGACCGTGTACTCAGGGTCGAGGCCGTTGCTGAAGAAGAAGGAGAGATTGGGCGCGAAGGCGTCGATGTCCATGCCGCGCGCCAGGTAGTACTCGACCAGCGTGAATCCGTTAGCGAGCGTGAACGCGAGCTGACTGATGGGGTTCGCGCCGGCCTCGGCGATGTGGTACCCGCTGATCGATACGCTGTAGTAGTTGCGCACCTTTTTGCGGATGAAGTACTCCTGGATGTCGCCCATCATCTTCAGCGCAAAGTCGGTGCTAAAGATGCACGTGTTCTGGGCCTGATCCTCCTTGAGGATGTCGGCCTGAACGGTGCCGCGCACCATCATGAGCGTGCGATCGCGGATGCCGCGGGCCTCGTCGGCGCTGGGCGCACGGCTGTTCTCGCGCTGGAACGCCTCGACCTGCTGATCGACCGCGGCATTGAGGTACATCGCCAGAATGATCGGCGCCGGACCGTTGATGGTCATCGACACGGATGTGTTGCGATCGCACAGGTCGAACCCCCTGTACAGGATCCGCATGTCGGCGAGCGAACAGATCGACACACCGCTCTCGCCGATCTTGCCGTAGATGTCGGGTCGGAGATGCGGGTCTTCGCCGTACAGCGTGACGGAGTCGAACGCCGTCGACAGGCGGGTCGCCTGGGATCCGCTGGAGAGATAGTGGAAGCGCTTGTTCGTGCGGGCCGGGGTGCCCTCGCCTGCGAATTGGCGCTTGGGATCCTCGTCGACGCGCTTGAACGGGAACACACCCGCGGTGTACGGGTACTCGCCAGGGACGTTCTCAAGGGTGAGGAAACGCAGGACGGCGCCGGGTTCGTCGGTCGCGGGCAGCGTGACCTTCGGCACACGCGTGCCGGCCAGCGACGTGGTCGCGGCGCGGGCCGTCAGCGCGTGACCGCGCACCTGGTAGACGACCTCTTCGCCCTCGTAGCGCGCGCGGATGGCGGGCCACTCGGCGAGGAGCTCCCGGGCGCGCGGATCCTGGCGGCGCTGGGCGCGCTCGAGCGCCGCTTGCACGCCGCTGCGCACCTCGTCGCCCTCGACGAGCGCGAGAGCCCCTTCGAGGTGCGCGACGTCGCGCGCGAGCGTGACCTGCTGATCAGTCCACGTGCGGTACTCGCGGCACGACCGCACGATCTCGCCCAGATAGCCGGCGCGATCGGCCGGAATGATCGGGCCCGAGGGGGCCTGCCCGTTGCGTTCCCCGACGGACGGGGGCAACCGCAACGTCGGCTGACGACCGCCGAGCGCTGCGGCGCGCGTAGCGAGCGCGCGAAACAGGTCGTCGACGCCGCGGTCGCAGAAGCGACTGGCGACGGTTCCGAACACGCCGAGGTCCTCGTCGGGCCCGTCAAACTGCTTGCGGTTGCGACGCACCTGCTTGCGCACGTCACGGACGGCGTCCTCCGCACCACGGCGATCGAACTTGTTCACCGCGATGAGGTCGGCGTAGTCGAGCATGCCGATCTTCTCAAGCTGCGAGGCGGCGCCGTACTCGGGCGTCATCACGTAGACCGAGAGGTCGCTGTGCTCGGTGATCTCGGTGTAGGCCTGGCCGATGCCCGAGGTCTCGAGCACGATCCAGTCAAAGCCCGCCAAGCGGCAGAACCGCACCGCGTCTTCGATGGCCTCAGACAACTCGCCCTGCGCGCCGCGGGTCGCGAAGCTGCGCATGTAGGCGCGCGGGTGCGGCAACGAGTTCATCCGGATGCGGTCGCCGAGCAGGGCGCCGCCGGTCTTGCGGCGCGAGGGATCCACGCTGAGCACGGCAATCGTGGCGTCGCTGCTGCCCTCGAGGAAGCGCAGACAGAGCTCGTCGACGAGCGACGACTTGCCGGCGCCGCCGGTGCCCGTGACACCGATCACCGGCGTGCGCTGCCCCGGAGGAATAGCATCCACCGCCGTCCGCAGGGCAAGACCCAGCGGCGTGCGGCCGAAGCCCTCGCGCTCCGCGGCCGTGAGGCACTGCGCCATGAGACGCGCGTTCGACGTGCTTAGGGCCGGCAAGGTGCTCGACTGCGTGTCCACCGTGCTCGGCGGCGGCTTGTCGCACGCCTCGAGCATCCCGTCGATCATGCCTTGGAGGCCGAGCCGGCGGCCGTCCTCCGGCGTGAAGATGCGCGCGACGCCCGCCGCGTGCAGCGCCTCCACCTCTTCGGGCACGATGACTCCGCCGCCACCGCCGTACACCTGGATGTGCGCAGCGTCCTGTTCGGCGAGGAGTTCCAGCACGTAGCGGAAGTACTCGTTGTGCCCGCCCTGGTACGACGAGATCGCGATGCCCTGGGCGTCCTCCTCGACCGCGGTCTGCACGACCTCGCGCACGGATCGGTTGTGCCCTAGGTGGATCACCTCGGCGCCCGTGTCCTGCAGGATGCGCCGCATGATGTTGATCGCGGCGTCGTGGCCGTCGAAGAGCGACGCGGCGGTTACGAAGCGCACCGGTCGCGTGCAGGCGTAGGGTTGGGGGTCGCTCATGGCAGCCCCCCACTGTAGGCCGCTGGGGGTGGGGGGTCCACGCTGGGCGGCGGCGGCAAGCCTTCGATCAGGCGTCGCGCGCCCCGTGGCTCGCGTCGCCGACCGGCCCTTGCCTTACAGCCACGAGATGCGGCAGGGCCGCGGCGATGAATCCGAAGCACTCCCGGGCGCCTTGGGGGCGTCCGGGCAGGTTCACCACAATCGCGCGGCCGAGGGCCCCGGCGATGGCCCGACTGCCTGCGGCGTGGATCGTGCGCTCCAAACTGCGCGCGCGCATGAGCTCGGCCAGCCCCGGGATCTCGAGCTCAATGACGGCCCGCGTGGCTTCGGGCGTGACGTCGCGCAGCGCGATGCCCGTGCCCCCGGTCGTCAGCACGAGCGCGGTGGCCGCGGCGGCGGCGCGCACTGCTTCGGCAATCTGCTCGCGCTCGTCGGGCACGACGACGACCTGCACGAGCCTGAATCCGGCGGCATGCAGGTCGGGTCGGAGAAGCTCAGCCGTCTCGTCGGCGCGCTCGCCAGCGGCGGCGCGGTCGCTCACAACGATCAGGGTCGCGTGGATGCTCATGTCGTGCTCCCCGTGTCGATGGCGTGCGCGCCCTCGCGCGCGAGCACGTCCAGCACCCAGCGCATCTCGCGCTCAAGCGCATCGACGAGCTCGAACCCTGAGCCGGCCGCCTTCTCGGCAGCAGGCAGGACATCCCACGTGTAGGTCTCGATCTCGATATGCTCCGTGAACGACTCGCGCGCCACGAGTCGCAGGGCGCGCTCAAGGTCGGCCTGCGTGCTGCGGAGCGGACCGAGCAGCTCGCGCCGAAACACGGGCACGTGGAAGTGACTACGCCAGGGCCCGCGCGACTGCCAAACGGGATCGTTCAGCACGCCCCCGAGATCTTCGGCGATGTGCACGCGACCGGCGGCGTCGCGAGCGCCCACCTGATGCAGGTACACGGGCTCGTCAAAGGCCGCCAGCGCGGCGCGGCCCGCTGGGTCGGTGGGATCCGGCAACTCCAGCGCACAAGACGCCTGCAGCTTGACGATGGGCAAGCCCGCCGCGCGAATGGCGCGCAGGTTCGCCTCGACATCTTCCCATTCGACGGCCTGGTGGCAGACGTCGTAGCACACGCCCAGATGCGCGCGCAGGTCATCGTCGCCTTCCAGGGCGTCGGCCAGCGGGCCCGCAACGAACGCGAGCAGTTCCGCGGTCGTTTCAATCGTGCAGCCGGGCTCAGGCTCGAGGCCCAGCACGACGCGCACGCTCAGCGTCTCGTGCAAGCGGCGCAGGCCGTCGGCGCAGGTCACGAGCGCCGACGCGAAGGCCTCCAGATGGCGCGCCACATCCGCCGTGCCCCAGCCCTTCCAGCCGCAAGGCGACGTGGAGAGCGAGACCGTGGAGCCCGCGGGCGCGAGCAGTGCGAGCGTCTCCGCGAACGCGAGCGTGTAGTCCACACGCTCCGCCGTGCCCCCACCCGCTACGTCCGACCACGCCGGCATGTAGACGCGGTCCTTGAGCGGCTCGCCGTGGAACTCCCCCACTACGAAGGCGTTGCCCGTGAATGCGCGCAGATCGTGCTCCATCAGCGTGGCACGGAGGGCCACGCGATCGTCGTGCGAGGGCGCCATGCCCGCGTGGCTCCAGCGCACGGCGATGCCAAACGGGCCGTCCACGCCCAGCCGGGCCTTCAGCGGCAGGACGGTGTGATGAATCGCCTCGACGGTCTGGCGCCAGCCTCCGCCCGGATGCACGTTCATGCCGTAGGCAAGCCAGAGCGTTCGTCCGTCGTGAGTCCGCAGCCGCATGGCGCCGAACATACCCGTACGATCTGCGCCATGCGCCGTGCCGTCCTCCTCCTCTCGCTCGGGCTCGCGATTCTCGCGGCCGTGCCCCTTGGTGCCGGCTGCGGCGGCGACAAGGACACAGCGCCGCCCGCGCCGCGGGAGCCTGCGCCCAGCACGACGTGCCCCGGGGACCCCGTCGAAGCGCTCCGCTGGATCCGGGCGGCGCACATTGCACCCGACGACACCGAGCTGCGCCTGCGACTCGCCGCCTGGCCCGTCGACGCGCCGGCGTTTCGCGAGACGGAGGAAACGCAAGTCGTGCTCACCTGGCGCATGCGCGTCAAGCTGCAGGATGGCGACATCGAAGGCGCCGTGGCGACGTGGCACACGCTGGAGGAGCGCTTTGACGGGCACGGCGTGAGTCCGGAAGGACGCGGCCTCACGCCCGACATGGTGCGACTAGGACTCGTCGAAGAGGCGCGGCTGCTCGCACGGCGGCGCATCGAAGGCGCGCGCGGAGATCGAGACGAGGCGCGCTCGGCCTACGACCTGGCGATGGCGCTCCTGGCCGACGATGAGGAAGAAGATCGCGCGCGGCTCGAGCACACGCGGCGCTGGTTCGAGGGCGACACGCTCGCAAGCTGGACGGCGCCGCTGGGCCTAACCGTCGGGCCCGCGCTGGCGAAGCGCGGGCCGCCGCACGTGGTCGTGCTCGCCGATGACTTCGCGCTAGGCGACGAGTTGCTCACTTCCGTCCTGATGCGCTGGCTGCGCGAAGGCGAAGAGGTGGGAATGCGCGGCGTCATCGTCCCTGTGCTGCGCGGCCAAGTGCGGATGGGGCTGCGGCGGGTGCCCGCGCCCGACGAGGCGGCGGAGCGCGCCTCCCTCGCGGACCGGGCCCAGGCGATGGGCTTCGTGCTCGAGCCGGACGCCGGGTTGTTCGGGGGCGGCGCCGTGGACGGACGACGCCTGGCCGCCACGCTCGGGCTCGAGGGCCAGGACGTTGCGCTGTTCGTGCTCGACGGCGAGGGACGCATCGTGGCGCGACTGTCGGGGCAGGGCCTCGACCCCCGCGGACTCGATCCTGTGATCCAGAAACTAACGAGTCGCTAGAGGCGCCAGATGAGTCCGGCAAAGGCCCCAAAGTCGATGGTGCCTTGTTGGTCCGCGAGGTTCTCAGTGAAGCCCGCGTAGATCTCGACGCACGAACTGATGTCGAAGCGCGTCGAGACGTTGATGTACCAGCTCTCAGCCGGGTAGCGCGCGATGTTGGTGACCAGCCTCGTCGCGAAGTTCGACTCGACGATTACGCTCCAGCGCCTCAGGATCGCGTACTCGATGGCGGCGAACGCTTGCCCGCGGAACGACTCGTAGAACACGCCGTTAATCTCGTCCTCCGCGGACCAAGTGCCGCCGAAGCCGGCGTAGAAGTCGAAGCGGCTGCCGAGTTGCTTGGCGGCGACGAACTGCGCGCCCAGGTCAAGACCGCTGTGGTAAGGCTCCCCGCCCGTGGGCAGGGCCACGCGCGCGATCACGGCGCCGCGCCAATCTGAACGACAGCAGGGGCGCCGGAAGTGCCAGTACGCCTCCAGCTCGATGTTGCCGAGCGCCGTGCCGCGCTTGTCGTCCCACGAAAACGTGTTGCCGGCGTCGTCGCGGCCATTGACGCGGTACTGATCCTTGTCGAACGACGGCCGACCGTTGTCGAGGAACCCGATGCCGGCAAAGGCCTCGTGGAACCAATCGATGGGCTCGTCCATGAACCCGCCGCCCCGCCAGTACACGGGAATGCGCACGCCGACGCCGAAGTTGGCGTGCGCGCCGTAGCGCACGCGCAGCTCCGTTGCCTGGTGCTCCCCGTCGACGATGAAGCGGCGGTCAGTCGGCGACTCCGCCGGACCGCTCTGGTCCCAGCCAAAGTCGCTGCCTCGATCGACATGCAGCCCGAGGCTCCACGTCCGCACCGGCAGCGCGTCGGGCGACACGGCGGGCAGTGTCATACGCGGCTGTGCGAGGATCCACTGGTCGTGGACCTCGACCGGGCCGCGCGGCCGCCAGGGGTCACGCTGGATCTCGTAGCCCGCGCGCAGGGGAGCGGCCGCGTAGACCGGCGGAGCGTACGCCGACGGGGCGTAGGCCACCGGCGCGGCGCGCACGAGTCGCGGAGCGGGCGTCGCGCGCTGGGTCAATTCGACGGGAATCGCGATGCTCGTCGGCCCGTAGCCGGGTAGCGGCGCGTCATCCGCGTGGGCTTCGGCGCCCAGCCCGAGAACGCCGAGCGCCGTCGCGAGGAAGATCCTGTGCCTGAGCTGCATGCCGCGCCTCCGCGCGAGAACGTACCACCCCCCGGGCTCCGGGCGGATCAGCCGACCTGCCGGCGCGCCGGGGCGCTGGCGCTCGGAGGCTCGGCGCCCGGACGCAA
>JAQBWE010000330.1 GCA_027625315.1 Planctomycetota bacterium | reverse complement strand
GACGCGATCGAGCATCGCCAGACCGAAATCGAGGCGTTCCACGCCGAGTGCTTCCCCCGCCGCGAGCCCGTCCCCGCCCCGGTCGTGGGTGGCTCACCCGCTCTGAGCGATCACGACGTGCTCGACCGCGCCTTCAAGGCCCGGAACGGCGCGAAGGTGCGCGCGCTGTACCGGGGCGACGATTCGATGCACGGGGATGACGCGAGCGCCGCGGACCTCGCCCTCGTGTCGTCACTCGCCTTCTACACGCAAGACCCCGCGCAGCTCGAGCGCCTCTTCCGTGGATCGCCACGGATGCGCGGGAAGTGGGACGAGGTACACAGCGCGGACGGCAGGACGTACGCCCAGATGACGATCGACACGGCGCTCTCTTCGGTGACCTCGCGTTACGGCGAGCTGCGGCCGGTGAACAGCAACGGTGCGCGACCTGACAACCCGGAGGGTGTGCTCGGTGATAGCGACGGCGGGAAGATGTCGCAGGCGACGCTCCTCGTGCGCCTCGCGCTCGCCGACGGCGTGGGGCTGTTCCACACGCCCGCCGGCGACGCCTACGCCCGTGTCCGAATGGGTGATCACCACGAGGTGTACGCGACAGACTCCCGCCAGTTCCGGCGCTACCTCGAACGGCTGTATTTCGATGACACTGCGCGGAGTGTCCACGCGCAGGCGCGCGTCGATGCCGTCGGCGTGCTCGAAGCGCGCGCGCTATTCGACGGGGACGAGGCCGAGGTGTACGTCCGCGTCGCCGAGGTAGTAGGCGAGGACGGCGGGCGGTGTGTCTATCTCGACCTCGGCGATGCGGCATGGACGGCGATCGAAATCGACGCTCGCGGTTGGCGCCCCGCGCCAGCTGCCCCGGTGCGGTTCCGCCGCCCCCATGGAATGGGCGCGCTGCCGATGCCGGTGGGCGGCGGCAGCCTCGACGAGTTGCGGCCGTTGCTCAACCTGCCCGCCGGTGCCGACGGCGACCGCGCCTTCAAGCGCATCGTCGGGTGGCTCCTCGCTGCCGTCCGGGGCACCGGCCCCTACCCGGTCCTGTTCCTCTCCGGCGAACAGGGCTCCGCGAAGAGCACGGCGGCACGCATGGTGCGGCGGGTCATCGACCCGAACACCGTAGACCTCCGCTCCTCTCCCCGCGACGTGCGAGACCTGATGATCGCGGCGCGCAACGCGCAGGTGCTCGCCTTCGACAACGTGAGCGGCCTGCCCGACTGGCTCTCGGACGCCTTGTGCAGCATCGCAACCGGCGGCGGCTACGCCACGCGGTCCCTTTACTCGAACGACGAGGAGATGCTGTTCGGCGTTCAGCGGCCCATCATCATCAACGGCATCGACGACGTGGCGACCCGACCCGACTTGCTTGACCGCGCCATCATCGAGCAGCTCCTACGCATCCCCGACGACAGGCGGCGGCCCGAGGAGGACGTGTGGCGTGACTTCGCGGCGGCGCACCCGCGCATCCTCGGCGCCTTGCTTCACGCCGTGGTGTCGTCACTCGCGAACGCGTCCGCGATCACGCTGCCGAAGCTGCCCCGCATGGCTGATTTTGCGAAGCGCGTAGAGACAGCAGCTCCGGCCCTCGGCTGGGAGGCGGGTGCGTTCCTCAAGGCGTACACGGAATCCCGCGAGAGGGCGCACGAGACCGCCCTCGATGCGGAGCCGCTAACACCATACCTGCGCGCGATCGCCGCGCAGGGCTTCGATGGCACGTGGGCGGAACTGCTGGCAGCCGTCAACACCCGCGTCCCCGAGGCGCTCACTCGCTCCCGATCCTGGCCCAAGAACGGGCGGGCGGTGTCCGGCGTCTTGCGCCGCATCGCCCCCAACCTGCGTGCTGTCGGCGTCGAGGCCGAGCTCCCCCGCGAGCCGCACACCCGCACGCGAAAGGTGGTGCTAACGACCGTCTCCACCGTCCCCACCGTCCCCCGAAAACGCCCGTAGCGAATCTGGTGGACGCGGGGGACGGTGGGGACGATGGATTGCCCACCCTTTCTGGTGGGGTCGGCGCTATCGCTGCGGAGCGCGTCCCCGTGGGTGCCGAGGACGAGGCGGAGGTAGTTCTGTGACCGCCGCTGCCGAGCTGCTGCGCGATCTCCGCCGGCGCGGCGTCACCGTAGATGTCAAGGGCGACGCGCACCGTCGAAGCGGGCGAGAGCGACATCAGCATCCAGGACGCCATCGCAGACGCCGGGGACGTGGATCGCACGGCGACCCAGGACGCTGCACTCTGGCTTGAGGATTACCTCACCGCCAAGGGCGGGAGCGCGGATTCTGCGGCCATCAAAGCGGACGGACGCAAGGCCGGGCACAGCGCGAGTGCCCTGAACCGCGCTCGCACCAAGATCAGAGCCACCTTCGAGTCCCGTGGATTTCCCCGACAGACGTGGTGGGCGCTCAAAGGCCAGTCGTGGCGTTCAGTCGTGTCAGGCGCAGGGGAGAGTGCAACAACTGAAGTAACTGACACGACTGAAAGTCGTTATGGGTCAGTTGCTCTAGTTGCGTCAGTCGTGTCATTCGATTCAGTCCCCGCGCGAGGTGGCGTGACTGCGTGCCCCGATTGTGGTCAGCCCTGCGGTTCGGCGTTGCGGTGCGCGCCGTGCGCCTCTGCACGGGTGCCGGTGGCGAGGCGAGCGGAGGCAGCGTCGTGACGCCGGCGAAGCCCATGCTCATTCCGGGGATGCGGAAGCGCACCAAGGTGCTCCGGGGGGG
>JAQBWE010000329.1 GCA_027625315.1 Planctomycetota bacterium | reverse complement strand
CGAACCCGATCGCTAGCGGATGAGCCCTGATCCGGCACTCGGACGCAGGATCGCGGCGCGCGTCGCCCCACCCCCGTCGCAGAAGGGGGTGAGCGCTTACCGCGCCCCTCAGGGGGCCGGTCGATCCCGGCGCTCCGGTCCCCGCGGCGGCAGATGCGGGGGCGGGTCGCGCTCCGTAGGCAAGTAGATCGGGACCAGGCCGGCCTCGATGTTCTCCCGCGCGGTGCGCGTGAAGTGCACCTGCAGCTCGGCGCGGACCTCCTCCGGAATGTCGCTGAGGTCCTTGCGATTGGCCTCGGGCAGCACAACCTGGCGAATGCCAGCCCGGTGGGCTGCAAGGACCTTCTCCTTGATGCCCCCCACGGCCAGCACGCGGCCCTTGAGCGTGATCTCGCCCGTCATCGCGAGATCCGCCCGAACGGGCTTGCCTGTGAGCAGGCTCGCGAGACAGACGGCCATGGTGACGCCGGCGCTCGGGCCGTCCTTGGGCGTCGCTCCTTCGGGCACGTGCAGGTGGATGTCGTGCTCGGCCACGACCCGCGGGTCGATCTCGAGCTCCTTCGTGATGGACTGCACGTAGGAAAACGCCGTCTCGGCGCTCTCCCGCATGACCTCGCCCAGCCGACCCGTGACCTTGATGCGCCCCCGGCCCGGGACCAGTGAGGCCTCGAAGAACAGCAGATCCCCGCCGAACGGCGTCCACGCGAGGCCGGCGGTCACGCCAACCGCCGCATCCCGGAACCGGGCCGTGCCCTCGTGAATCCGCGCGCCCAGGATGCGCTCGACCGCCTTGTCGTCGATGCGCGCGCGCTTCTCATCCGCGTCGCCCTCGGCGACCTCGAGCGCGCGCCGCCGGCAGATGCGGCCGATCTGCCGCTGCAAGCCGCGCACGCCCGCTTCGCGCGTATAGCCGTCGATCAGCGCGTGCAGGCCGGTATCGGTGAAGATCAGGTGCTTCGACGAGAGCCCATGCTCATCGAGAACGCGCGGCAACAGGTGGTTGCGCGCGATGTGCAGCTTCTCGAGGCGGGTGTAGCCCGAGAGCTGGACCACTTCCATGCGGTCTCGGAGCGGTCCCGGGATGTTCTCCAGCACATTCGACGTGCAGATGAAGAACACGCGCGAGAGATCGAAGGCGACGTCGAGATAGTGATCGCCGTAGGCCTCGTTCTGCTCGGGGTCGAGCACCTCGAGCATGGCGCTCGACGGATCCCCGCGCGCGTCGGAGCCCATCTTGTCGATTTCGTCCACCACGAACACGCAGTCGCGGGCTCCGGCGCGCTTGAGCGCTTGGATGATGCGCCCCGGCATCGCGCCCACATACGTGCGGCGATGGCCCTTGATTTCGGCTTCGTCGCGCAACCCGCCGACGGAGACGCGCACGAACTCGCGCCCCATCGCCTCCGCGATGCTGCGCCCGAGGCTTGTCTTGCCGACGCCGGGCGGACCTGTGAGGCAGAGCACGGGGCTGCGCGGGTCGTTCTTGAGCCGCCGGACCGCGAGGTACTCAAGGATGCGCTCCTTCACGTCCTCAAGGCCGTGGTGGTCCCGGTCCAACACGCGCCGCGCCTTCTTCAAGTCGATCGGAGGTCGCTTCGCCAGGTTCCACGGCAGGTCCAGGATCCAGCCGATGTACGTGCGGGCGACGTTGTACTCCGCCGAGGAGCCGGGCATGGAGGCCAGGCGATCTACCTCGTGGAGAGCCGCCGCGGCCGCCTCGTCGGGTAGGCCCGCCGCCTCGATGCGCTCGCGCAACTCGAGGATGTCGGCCTCGCCGTCGCCGTCGATGCCCAACTCACGCCGGATGGTCTTGAGTTGCGTCCGCAGCAAGTGCTCGCGCTGGCGCTTGTCGATGTCCGCCCTGACCTTCTCGGCGACCTCCTGGTGCACTTGGTGCTTGGCGATGCCCTCTTGCAGGACTTCCTCGACGATACGTAGCCGCTCGCGTACGGACTCGGTGACGCACACGCGGGTCTTGATGGGCAGCGAAAAGTTGACGTGCGCGCCGATCAGATCGGCGAAGCGTCCGGCCCCGGCGATGTTCATGCGCAGGATGTTGACCATTTCGGCCGGGTAGCCACCCTCGGCCTTCACGAACTCATCCACAAGCTCCATGCAGCGGTAGATGAGCCCATCGATGTCGGTACCGCGCGGCTCACGCTCCTCGACGGCCTCGAGCTGGAACCGGTAGTAGGGCTGGACGCCCACGACGTCGACAAGCCGCACACGCCGCAGGCCCTGCAGCACGACCTGCACCGTTTCATTGGGCATGCGCATGCGGTGGATGATTCGGCACGCCACGCCGATGCGCTCGAACTCCGCCGCCTCGTGGAGCCGCTCTGCCTCGCGGTCCTTCGGAAAGAAGCAGGCCACGAGCGTGGCGTCGCCCGGATGCGCCTCGATCATGCGCAGCGACCGCGGCCGGTCCAGGGGCACGGAGACGACGTCAAACGGAAAGACGACGGTGCTGCGGAGGGCGAGCCCAGGCAGTTCCGGCGGAATCTCCGTGGCATCGGGCGACGGGGGTTGGTTGGTGCGTTCCACCTAGGGATCGTAGCCGGACCCGGGCGCGATCCCGCGCCTCCCGTAGCGGCCGATGCGCAAACGCGAGCCGCAAAGGCCGACTACCCACGGCGCGTGCATGCGAGGATGAGCGTATCCGCTCACGGGTCCTCACGAGCAGCGTGCGGCTTCGTGGATGCGGGGCGTGGGATTGCCGTCGTC
>JAQBWE010000046.1 GCA_027625315.1 Planctomycetota bacterium | reverse complement strand
GCCATCCAGCACATGCCCATCAAGGGCCGTAATGGCGGCGCGCGCCTCCTCAGAGGACGCGAACTCCACGAAGCCAAAGCCTCGCGAACGTCCGGTCTCACGGTCGGTAATCACCCGGGCGTCTACGACCTGTCGCCCGTCCTGCTCGAAGACCTCGCGGAGGTCATCGTCACGTACGTTCCAGGACAGGTTGCCCACATAGAGTCTGTTGCTCATCGCTCGCTATCAGTTCCTTCGCGTCCTTCGATCGGGCGAACGCGGACCCTCCGGGCGAAATGCCCGGATTCCGGGATTGAGAAGGCGTGGATGGTACGGGCCGGGGCGATTTTGCGCTCTCGCAATTCCGGAAGAGGAACAAGCCCCACGCCACCCCCCGCTGAGCCGCAGTTGATGGCCTTCCTAGGCCCGTTTGGCTCCTCCTGGCGGTAGGGTCCACCCATGCTCCCCGCGCGCGTTCTCCTGTTCCTCAGTGTAGCGGTCGTCGTCCTTGTGTCGGGACCATCTATGTGGGGCGCCGCCTTGTGCGCGGCTCCGGCTGGGGCCCACGCGCGCAACGCCTCGCCTGGGCTGGGCTGTGGCTGTGTGTCCTCGTAAGCGTGCTCGCTTTTCTCGGTGGCCGGATCCTGCCTCGCAGCCAGGCCACGAACGTGCTCACGATCGTCGGCTTCACCGCGTTGGGCGTTCTGGGCACGCTGGGGCCGATCGCGCTCCTGCGTGACCTGCTGTTGGCTGGGCTACGGCCCTTCCTTCGGCGCCGGCCGACTGAGAACGACGACGAGGGCGCCGTGAGTCGGCGCGCGCTGCTCCAGCGACTTACGGGCCAGGCTGCCTGGGGTGCCGCTGGTCTGACGCTGGTCGGCGGCGGCGTCCAAGCCGCGCGCGGTCCCGAGGTCGTCCGCGTGAACGTCGCCCTGCCTGAGTTGCCTGAAGCGCTGGTGGGGTACCGGATCGCGCAGCTTAGCGACCTCCATGTGGGCCCGGTGCTGGACAGGGCGTGGCTCGCGGAGGTCGTCGCCACGACGATGGCCCTCGAACCCGACGGCATTGCCGTGACCGGCGATCTCGTGGATGGACGCGTCGATCAGATCGGACCTCTGCTCGAGCCGCTGCGAGATCTCACGGCGCCGGACGGCACGTGGTTCGTCACCGGCAACCATGAGTACTACTGGGACGCCCCGGCTTGGATCGAAGCCGTGCGCGGGCTGGGGCTCACGGTCCTCGCGAATGAGCACGTCGTTGTGGAGCGCGACGGCCACCGCATGGTGATCGCCGGTGTGCACGATCACCGCGCGGAGTCCGTGCTGCCGGGCCATCGCAGCGATCCCGGTGCTGCACTCAAGGGCGCGCCGGAAGCCGCCGTGCGGATCCTGCTCGCGCACCAACCGCGCAGCCTGCATGCCGCGCGCGACCTGCCCTACGATCTTCAGCTCTCAGGGCACACCCACGGGGGGCAGTTCTTCCCCTGGAACTTGATTCTGCACCTGCTCCAGCCCGCGGTCCGAGGGCTGAACCGGTTTGGGGCGCTGCAGGTCTACGTGAACAAAGGCACAGGGTGGTGGGGCCCGCCGTTGCGCTCTCCGGCCCGCAGCGAGATCACTCTACTCACCCTCGTACGGGCGTAACGGGCTGCTCCGAGCGGCGGGCACTACCCTGGGGCATGGCCCTTCAACTCGTACACCCCGACCTGTCCGACGAACGACTGGCGGAGTTCGAGATCCCCGTCGCGGTCGAGGCGCTCATTCGGGACTGCGAGGAGTGCTGCCAGGCCTTTCACGCACGCACCGCGGACTCCCCGGTGGTCGGCTTCGTGCAGAGCGACCTCCACCGGGCGTACCGCGCACTCGCGTGGATTCGCCGAGCGGACGTTCTGACAGGGCGCGTCTTTCTCGAGTGGGGTAGCGGCGTCGGCGGCGTCGCGCTCTTGGCCGCCGGGCTCGGCTACGAGTCCTCCGGCATCGAGGTCGAGTCCTCGCTCGTGGACGACGCCCGCGCCCTGGCCACCCGCCACGATCTGCTGGCAGAGTTTGCCTGCGGCAGTTTCCTGCCCGCAGGCGCCGACGTCTCGCCGCAGGACTTTGAGGAGTTCGCCTGGCTCGACACCAGCACGGCTCCGGCCTACGAGGAACTGGGCTTGGACCTCGACGAGGCGGACCTCATCTTCGCGTATCCGTGGCCGGGTGAGGAGTACGTAGTGTTTGATCTCTTCGAGGCGTATGCGCCCCGCGGGGCGATGCTGCTGACCAACCACGGCCTTGAAGGCCTCCGACTCCATCGCAAGAAGTAGACCGCGCGGGCCATGGACATCGACCTCGTCATCTTCGATTGCGACGGCGTGCTGGTGGACAGCGAGACCATCACCTCGCGCACGATCGCCGACTGCCTCCAAGAGCAGGGCGTCGCGTGGGGCGCGGAGGTGGTCGGCGACCGCTTTCGCGGCGGACGCATGCAGGACATCCTGACCGAAGCCGAGGTCGAGCGCGGCGGCCCGCTACCCGCCGACTTCGTGCCGCGCTTTCGGGAGCGCCTCTTCGCCCGCCTCGCGGCTGAGGTGGAGCCGGTGCCCGGCGTGCACGAGGCGCTCGACGGCCTCGAAGCGCTCGGCCTACCCTTCTGCGTCGCCAGCAACGGTCCGCAGGGGAAGATGGAGGCGACCCTCGGTCGCACTAGGCTCCTGCCGCGCTTTGGCGCGCGCATCTTCAGCGCCTACGACCTAGGCGTGTTCAAGCCGAACCCGGACCTGTTCCTGCACGCCGCGCGCACCATGGGTGCCGCCGACCCGACGCGCGTCGCGGTGGTCGAAGACACCGAGACGGGCCTCCAGGCGGCGCGGGCCGCCGGGATGCACGTCATCGCCTACGTCGGCCACGGCGTGCCCATGGAGACGCGCGCCGCACATCGCTTGGAGCGCATGGCGGAGCTGCCTGCCCTGCTACGTCGATTGGGCTCTGCGTGAGGGCCCTGCGACTCGGACTCATCCTCGCCAGCGCCCTCCTGTGGGCGCCTTGCGTCGCTGCAGAAGAGTACGCCGCAACCGACACGGCGCTGCGCACCGAGTACGTCGCGGCCCTCGAAGACCTCGGCCAGTGGTGCATCAAGGAGGAGCTGTTCGCCGCGCGCGACGAACTCGCCGAGACGATCCTCACCATCGACCCCGATCACGACCGCGCGCGCGCGTGGCTGCGCTACAAGCGCGCAAAGGACGGCAGTTGGGAGCGCCGCGGCACGTACAAGCCGCCCACAGACCGCCAACCGAAGTCGCGACCCGAGTTCGAGAGCCGCCGCGCGGCGCTGATCGCGGCACTTGGTCCGCGGGTCGTCGCGGCCATTCGCGACGCCACCCCGGCCCTCTCGTTCGCGCAGCGAACGGCCGCGGTCGCCGCGTGGCGAGCTCTGCTCGGCGACGTCCCCGACCTGCTCGCGCTCGCCGGCATGGAGCGCCACGAGGGCCGTTGGCTGGGTACGGAGACGGTGCGCACGCTCAAGCGCCGCGCCGCGCTGCGTCGCGTGGCCGCCGAAGCGCTCGCTGAGCGTCCCACCCTCACGACGCCGGCCTTGCCCGCCGATCTCAAGGACATGGAATTGCCCTGGCGCGAGAGTCGCGGCACGAAGCGGGTGAATGTGCACGGCACGGCATCGAGCGACACGCTCGCCGCGGTGGCACGGCTCGTCCACGCCACGGAAGCGCTGATGGCCGAGCAGCTCGGCAGTCGCACCGACGCCATGGACGGGTTCACGTTCTGCATCATGCAGGGCCGCGAGCACTTCCAGCACGTCGTCGAGAAGCACCCCGATGTCCGCGGCGATCGCTCGCTGCTGCGCGACCTGAGCGGCGCGTATCTCGGCTACGGGAAATTCCTGGACCTGATGGACACCCAGCAGGGCACGCTCGACTCCTGCGTCTCCGTGACGACGCAGCATCTCCTCGGCCGCCGCGTCGGCGAGGGGCGGTCGGAGTGGATGCCGGGCTGGGTCGCCGACGGCTTTGCGCTCTACAACATGACTTGGTTGACGGGTACGCACCTGTCGTACACGGTGGACTTTGGCCGCTACGGCCAGGATCCGTTGTTCAAGAGCCTGTTTCGAAGCGGCACGGATTGGATGGCCGAGGCGCGTGCGCTGATGCTCTCGCCGGATCCGGCCACGCTGCGACTGAGCCTCGGACTCAAGATCGGCCGCCTCGGTCCGCGCGACTTCCTCGCGTCGTACGCGTTCGTGGCGTGGCTGATCGAAGCGCGCGAGCCGCGCGAGGTGGACGCGCTGCTACGCGCGCTGGTCGCCGGGCAGGATCAAGACACGGCGTTTGCGACGGCCCTCGGCATGACGGTCGAGGAGGCGGAGGCTCGGCTCATCCGCTGGCTACGAGAGACGGGCGACGCGTAGCGCGGTGGACGCACTACCCGCGCGTCCCTAGACATCGCCGGTTGGAACGACGCTGCCCTTCTCGACCATGAGCATCACGACCTTCTGCGGCGCTCGCGTGCGATGCACGACACCGCGGGGCACGGTGTAGCCCTCGTGTACGCCGAGCACGACGGACTCGTGATTCTCGACGTCGATGTGCAGTTGGCCCTCGAGCACGAAGAAGAACTCATCCTCTTCGTCGTGCTTGTGCCAGTGGAACTCGCCTTCGATGATGCCCAGGCGCACGACGCAGTCGTTGACCTCGCACAGTGTCTGGTTCCACCAAGTCGAAGGACACTCCCGAACCAGGCGCGGCACGTCCACCTTCGTGAGGGCCGCGCAGAGGATGTCCATGTGCATGTCGTAGGGTGCTTGCTCGCTCATCCCGCCATCCTACGTCGGCGCCCGCGGGCGCGCGCCCACCTGGGCTACGGCTGCTCGGTGGCGGAGGCCTGGGACAGCACCCACTCACCCCAGGCCCGCAGGGAGTCGCTGCTCGACCACGCCTTGTCGAGGCCGACCCCATCCACGATCTCGATGCCGAATTCCGCGCAGACCTGCTCCTCGGCAGCCGGCATGGTCTGGCCCACCTTGCGGTCGCCGCCCTTCGTGAACCAGCGCGGTCGGATCGCGCGCAGGGCCGGCGCCACCGTCATGTCGCCCTCGATCTCGAAGGCCACGACATAGTCCACGCCGCGCAGGCCGGAGACGATGCGGCAGCGCACATCCAGCGGCTGGAACGCCCGCCCCTTCTTCGCGCGCAGGAAGCCGTCCCCGTTCACGACCACCACGAGCGTGTCGCCCCGCGCCTTGGACTCCACGATGCAGCTCACGTGGCCGGGGTGGATCGGGTCGTACCCGCCCGACGTGCAGACGATCGTGCCGAGGTAGCGCTCGTCGCGCAGCGCGGCGAACTCCTCCAGCGTGAGAATGGGTGCGTAGTTCTCGGGGTTCACCATGCTGCGGCCTCGCTGGGGCGTGCCAGCGTACCGCGACGTCCGCCCCGTCGCGGCTCAGGCGTCAGGCACCACGCGCAATACGTCGCCTGGCTTCACCGTGCCGCCCTGAACGACACGGCCCCACACGCCCGCGCGGCCCGCGGGCCGCAGCGCCTCCTGCAACGGCCGCCTGGTCCATCACGGGACACGGGCGCGTCTCGCCGCGGATCTCGATGCGCGCGGCGCCCAGGGCCACCGTCCGCCCCACCAGGGCAAGCCCGTCGCCGCCGCGCAGCAAGACGTTGGCGCGCCGACCGACCGGGTCCACGTCTTGGCCGAGCTCGGCCGTGGCCGCCTGCCAGTCGTCTGCGAACACCAACGTGATGTGCCGCATGCGTCCGTAGGTGTGATCCCCGCGGATGCCCTCGCCCGTGATCAATTCGAACTTGGTCCGTGGCTCCATCACGCCGCCCGCTTGCGCACGAGTCCAGAGTCGCTCGACGACGTGGTCGGTCGGGGCCGCGCTCATCTCAACCCGCCGGACACGCCCAGACGAGTGCGGTGAGTACGGCACCAATCGCCAGGCTCACGTACCGGATCCGCGGCGCGCGGCAAGCAATCTGCTCCCGCTCCGTGGCGTCCTCGATGGGCTCGACGCCCCCACCCATGTCGCGCACACCGCGCGAGGCAAAGACCACTCACACCTTCTCCCGCGCCTGGGCAAGACCCAACGCGGCGAAGACGAACGGCAGGGCCGTGAGCAAGCGCGTCCAGCGTGGTGCGCCGGTCGCAATGAGGATCGCGCCAGCACCCAGACCGACGAGGAGCATGATCCAGCCCAGCACGCGCCGCTGCGTGATCTGGCGACCGGCGATGTTGCCCGTGTCCATGTGCGCAGTCTACTCGCAGGCGCGCGGCGCCGATGGCATCCACAGCAGGAAGAGCGTCACGCCCAGGGCGATCCCCGCGAGCGTCCACCGGAGCCAGGCCGCCTCCGCCACGAGCAGCACGGTCGTGCCGATCGAAACCAGGGTGAAGGCGATCGCCACGGCCTTGGTCCGGCGCGGAAGGAACCGCCCCCCCGGGCCGGCGCGCACCATGGGTCCGAACAGGCGGCTCTCCGCGAGGCGGCGGTGCATCGCCGGCCACGCGCCCGCGAAGCAGGCCGCCGCCAACAGGACGAACGGCGTCGCGGGCAGTAGCGGCAGGATCGCTCCGAGCACGCCCAGGCCGAGCGCGATGCTGCCCGTCACCAGGAGCGCGAGGCGGCGCAAACCGCGCGGCGGGCGTTGGTCATCGGCAGAAGCCATCCCATCGGCGTACACGCACTTGGCCGCGGCGGTCTGTAGAATCCGCACCGGGAGGCGCGCCATGTCCGAGAAGCTCTACCGAGGCACCGCCCTGGATGTAACCTTCGATGCCGATGTCTGCATCCACGCGGGCGAGTGCGTGCGCCGCCTACCGCAGGTGTTCGACGTGAAGCGCAAGCCCTGGGTGCTGCCCGATGGCGCTTCCGCGGACGAGGTTCGCGACGTGGTGGCCGGGTGCCCGAGCGGCGCCCTAGCGATCGTCGAGAAGGACGCAACGTAGGCGCGCCCTCCGTCACTCCGCCACGCGAACGTGGCATTTCGGGCCTCGCGTCGTGACACTGGCGTCATGTCGCTGACCCGCATTGCCCTTGGGCTCGCCTGGCTCGTGGGCTGGGTGCTCGTGTGGCGCGTCCCCCGCCTCCCGCGCGCAAACGGCTCGGAAGCACTCGATCCGGTCACGATCATCATTCCGGCGCGCAACGAGGCATCCTCGCTGCCAAACCTGCTGGGCGACCTCGCGGCGCACCGGCCCCCGGGCGCCCGCGTGCTCGTCGTGGACGACGGCTCGGAAGACGACACGGCGGCCATTGCACGCAGCTTCGATTTCGTGGAGGTGATCACCGCCGAGGGGCTGCGCGACGGCTGGCTCGGCAAGACCTGGGCCTGCCACACCGGAGCGCGCGCCGCCGTAGGCGGCACGCTCGTGTTCCTGGACGCCGACGTGCGCGTGCACGGCGACGCGATCGAACGCGCCGTCCGCACGCGGGCCGACCGCGGCGGGCTGCTCACAATCTGGCCCTACCACGTCCCGGAGCGCCCCTACGAGCACGCCAGCGCGATCTTCAATCTCGTGTCCATGGCCGCGGCCGGCACGGGCAGCCTCATTCCGCCGCGCCAGGGCTACGCCGGCTTCGGCCCGTTCATGGTGACGAGCAAGACGGACTACGACGCCGTAGGCGGGCACGAGGCCGTGCGCGGCTCCGTGATCGAGGATTTCGCCCTCAGCCGGCGCTACGGCGAAGCAGGCCACAAGGTCACGAATCTGGGCGGCGGCTCCGACGTGACGTTTCGCATGTACCCCGACGGATTCCGTTCGCTCCTGGACGGCTGGACCAAGAACTACGGCCTCGGGCTCTTCGCGCTCCCCATCGTGCGCCTGCTTGCCATCATTGGCTGGCTGACCGCGGGCGTTGGCCTCTACACACTCGGCGGCGGGGTCGAGAGGCACGTGTCCCTGCGGATCCTGGGCGGCCTCTATGTCGTGCAGTTCTTCTTGATGTTCCGCATGGTGGGCCGCTTCAGCGTCCTGTGCGCGTTGCTGTACCCGCTCCAGATCCTGTTTCTGGTGGCCGTACTTCTTCGCTCCCTCTGGCGTACCTTCGTTCGAAAGAAGGTGACCTGGCGGGGCCGGGATATCTCGACGACGTAGCGCGCGCGCCGCTCCGACGCTGGGCGAGCATCCAAGCGTACAGATCGTCGCGAGCGTAGACGTCCGCCCAGATCCAGTGCATCGAGCGCGGATAGACGGTCCAGCGGGTCTCGCCCCCGGCGGCCCGGTGGGCATTGACCATGCTCTGGTGTCCGGGGATCGGCACGACGAAGTCGAGCGCGCCATGGAAGGCCCAGACCGGTACGTCAGCGGCCCGCTCGAGTCCGGCGGCGGAGCCCCACGCACACAGGGGCACCGCGCCGGCGATGCGCTCCGGATAGGCCCGCAACATGTCCCACACGCCGCAGCCGCCGAGACACACGCCGCTCAAGATCACGCGGTCGGGATCGACGTCGTAGCGCGCGATCGCGTGGTCGATCAGCCCGAGCAGGACATCCGGGTTCCAGCGCTCAAGGAAGCTGGGCGTCATGACCGAGATCACGACCATCGGCAGGTCGCGCCCGCGCTCGATCTCCTCCGGCGGGTCGCCGCTCGCGAGGCGATCGGTATCGGTGCCAAACGTGAGGGAGCCCGGCAAGTAGAGCAACAGCGGCCAGCGCTGCCCGTCGGTCCGCGGTACGCCGTGGCCGGGCGGCGTCCAGACGAGGTAGTGGTAGGTGCGTGAGGCCGCGCCACGCTGGAACTCGAACGCCCCGGGCGCCTGACGCTGGATGTCCGACCGGCAGCCCGAGAGCAGGAGTCCGAGCGCCGTCGCCGAGGCGATCAGGATCGAGACTCGCCCTCGGCACACGGATCAGCCCTCCACAGTCGGCCCCGCAGCGTACCGGGGCCCATCCACGGGCCCCCCCACCATCGCGCCTGCCGGCGGCGCCGAGCCCGGACGCCGTTCTTCCCAGACTTTTCACGCCAGCCACGGGCTCGTCCGGCACCATGCCAGATTCGGAGGTCACCATGTCGCTCAGCGCCACGAACCGCAAGACCACGCTCATCGACGAGGTGGTCGCACGGGTACACGAACGCCTTGCACCGGACCGCGCCGCCCCGGCGGAGCGCTTCGTCCGACAGTTCTACGCGCACGTTCCGGCCCATGACCTCGAAGGCGACACGACCGACGGGCTCTATGGGGCCGCGCTCAGCCTCTGGACGCTCGCGGAGACACGCGCCGAGGAGCAGCCCAATGTTCGGGTCTACAACCCCGACGCCGCGCGCGACGGCTGGGACTCCAGTCACACGATCGTCGAAATCGTCACGGACGACATGCCGTTTCTCTTCGACTCCGTCGGCAACTGGCTCAATGGAAACGGCGCTGGCGTCAAGCTGTCCATCCATCCGATTCTCGACGTGACCCGCAACGGCGCAGGCCGCATTACCGACGCCACCAAGCCGACCGCCGACGGAGATGGCCCTGGCCGCGAGTCGTTCATGCACTTCGCGATCCAAGAGCAGTCCGCCAAGCGCATCGAGGACCTCGTCGGCGAACTCACGCGGGTCCTCACGGATGTGCGCGCGGCCGTGACCGGCTTCCCGGCCATGTCCGATCGCTGCCAGGAAGTCGCGGTCGAACTCGGCCAGGGACCGGGCAGCGACGACGAGGCCGTGGCCTTCCTGCGGTGGCTGCTGCAGGACCACTTCACGTTCCTCGGCTACCGCGCCTATGAGTTCGAGGGCGAGCGCGCCCGGGTCGCGCCCGCCAGTGGCATGGGTGTCTTGCGCGGCGACGTCGCAAGCGTGTTCGACGGCCTGTTCACCGGGGGGCGTCGTCCCGCGGAATTGAACCGGCCGGACGCCGTCCGCATTACCAAGACCAACCGCAACTCGACGGTCCACCGCCCCGTGCCGATGGACGCGATTGCCGTCAAACGCTACGGCCCGAACGGGCAGGTCACGGGCGAGCATCTCTTCATCGGACTGTTCACCTCGCGAGCGTATGGCCTCAGTCCGCGCGACGTTCCGATCATCCGCTCGAAGGTCGAGCGGGTGCTGGCGGGCACGGGGTTCCACCCGGAGAGCTACAACTACCGCACGCTGGTCCACATCCTGGACACCTACCCGCGCGATGAGCTCTACCAGATCACCCCCGAGCTTCTCACCGAGATCGCGATCGGCATCCTCAACCTGCACGAGCGTCCGAACATCGCCTTTTTCGCGCGCCTGGATCCGTTCGAACGCTACGTGAGCTGCTTGATCTTCGTGCCGCGCGATCAGTACGACACGGCGCTGCGCCTGAAGTTCCAGGTCGTGCTTGAGAGCGCGTTTGACGGCGTCGTCGCGAACTACTACACGCGCATGACGACGGAAGCGCACGCGCGCCTGCATGTGCTCGTGCGGACCACGCCGGGCTCCCTGCCCGCATGGAACGCAGAGGACATCCGCGACCAGTTGGTGGAGGCCAGCCGCTCCTGGAACGATCGACTGCACGATGCGCTGATCGAGGACCGCGGCGAGCATCCGGGGAACGATGCGTTCCGCGCCTTCGCGACCGCCTTCCCGTCCAGCTACCGCGATGCGCACACCGAGACGGAAGCACTCATCGACGTCGCGTGCCTTGAGCGAGCGATCGCCCAGGACGCGTTCTCGATGAACCTCTACCAACCGCTCGACGCGCGAGATCACGAGGTGCACTTCAAGCTGTACGCCTGCGGCGAGGCGGCCCCCCTCTCCGACGTGTTGCCGGTCCTCGAGAACATGGGCCTCCGCGTGCTGCGCGAGGTGCCCTATCGCATTCGCCCGGCCGAACTCGAGTGCGAGGTCTGGATCCGAAACTTCGAGTTGACGTCGCGTGACGAGACCGCGATCGACCTCGACGCCATCCGCGATCGCTTCCACGAGGCGTTCGCTCAGGTGTGGACGGGCCAGCGCGAGAATGACGGCCTCAACCAACTGGTGTTGCGCGCGAGCCTGAGCGCCCGCGAAGTGACTGTATTGCGTGCATACTGCAAGTACTTGCGCCAAGCCACGGTGCCGTTCTCGCAGGAGTACATGGAGCGCGCCCTGGCCGCGCACCCGCTGATTGCCCGCGCACTGCTCGCACTCTTCGAGGTGCGCTTCGATCCCGCGCGGACGAACGATCGCGACGCCGGCGCCGCCGCGATCGTTGCCGACATCGAGGCGCGCTTGGAGCAGATCACGAGCCTTGATGAGGACCGCATCCTGCGCGCCTTCCTCACCGTGATCGAAGCCACGCTGCGCACGAATTTCTACCAGCTCGCCGACGACGGCAGCGTCAAGCCCTACGTCTCCTTCAAGCTCGACTCGCACCGCATCCCCGGCCTGCCCAAGCCGCGCCCGCTCTACGAGATCTTCGTGTACTCGGTACGGATGGAAGGCGTGCACCTGCGCGGCGGTCGCGTCGCGCGCGGCGGCATCCGCTGGTCGGATCGCCTGGAGGACTTCCGCACCGAGGTCCACGGCCTGATGAAGGCCCAGATGGTGAAAAACGCGGTCATCGTGCCGGTCGGCTCCAAGGGCGGGTTCGTCGTGAAGCGTCCGCCGACGGACCGCGCGGCGCTCAAGGAGGAGGTCGTGCACTGCTACCGCACGCTGATGTGCGGCCTGCTTGACCTCACCGACAACATCGATGGCACCAAGGTCATCTACCCGAACGACGTGGTGCGCCGCGATGAGGACGACCCCTACTTGGTCGTCGCCGCCGACAAGGGCACGGCTACGTTCTCGGACACGGCGAACGGTATCGCCGCGGAGTACGGGTTCTGGCTCGATGACGCGTTCGCTTCCGGCGGCTCCGTGGGCTACGACCACAAGAAGATGGCGATCACGGCTCGCGGGGGCTGGGAGTCGGTCAAGCGCCACTTCCGCGAGATGAACAAGAACATCCAGCGCGAGGACTTCACCGCCGTGGGCGTGGGTGACATGTCGGGCGATGTGTTCGGCAACGCCATGCTGCTGTCGCGCCACACCAAGTTGCTGGCGGCGTTCAACCACCTGCACATCTTCGTCGACCCGAACCCCGACGTGGAGCAGAGCTTCGTCGAGCGCCAGCGCTTGTTCGACCTCCAGGGATCCAGCTGGGCGGACTACAACGAGTCGCTGATCTCGAAGGGCGGCGGCGTGTGGTCGCGTGACCGTAAGTCCATCCCGCTGTCGGACGAGATGCGCGCCGTCTTCGAGCTCGAAGGCGAGAGCGTGGCACCCAACGAGTTGCTCACGGCGATCCTGAAGGCCGACGTCGAACTGCTCTGGCTCGGCGGCATCGGCACCTACGTCCGCGCGACGTGGGAATCCGACACGGCCGTCGGCGACCGCGCCAACGACGCGGTGCGCATCACAGCCACCCAGCTCCGAGCCAAGGTCATCGGCGAGGGCGCCAACCTCGGCATGACGCAGACGGCTCGTATCGAGTTCGCCCTCGAAGGCGGCCGCATCAACACGGACGCGATCGACAACTCCGCGGGCGTGGACTGCTCGGACCACGAGGTCAACATCAAGATCCTGCTCGGCGAGGCCGAGCGTGCGGGCACGATGGCGCGCGAGGAGCGCGACGCCCTGCTGCTGGCGATGACCGACGAGGTCGGCGAGCTCGTTCTGCGCGACAACTACCTGCAGACGCAGTCCCTGACGGTCTCGCAGCAGTTTGGCGCCCACCTGCTTGATCGCCTGGCCCGGTTCATCCGACGCCTCGAGAAGAGCGGACGCTTGGACCGCTCAGTGGAGTACCTGCCGGACGACGACGACCTCGCCGATCGCGCAAGCCGCGGCCTGGGCCTCACGCGGCCGGAGCTCGCCATCCTCCTCGCGTACGCCAAGATGGACCTGTACGACGAGTTGCTGGCCTCGGCCCTGCCGGACGATCCGGCGCTCACGCCCGTCTTGCACAGCTACTTCCCGTCCGCGCTGCGCGAGCGGTTTGCGCCGGAGATGAAGCGGCATCGCTTGCACCGCGAGATCGTGGCGACGGTGGTCACCAACGAGATCGTCAATCGCGTGGGACTAGGGTTCGCGCATGAGGTGCGGGATAAGACCGGACGCGATGCAGACGAGATCGCCCGCGCGTATGTCATCGCGAAGACGGTCTTCGGCATCGAAGAGCTGTGGGCGCGTATCGAAGCGCTCGACAACGCGGTACCGGCGGATCTCCAGGCGGACATGCTCGCTGACTGCGGCCGCCTCGTGGAGCGCGGGACGCTGTGGTTCCTGCGCAACAACCCGGACCCGCTCGACATCGATGCGACGATCGCGGCCTACCAGCCGGGCGTTCGCGCCGTACTCGCCGAGCTCGAGGCGCTGATCGCGGACACACAGCGGGAAGCGCTGACCGCACGCACGTTGCGCTTCACGGAGCGCGGCGCCCCGGAAGACCTCGCGCGAGCCATCGCACGCTTCCCCGCCCTCACGGCGTCGCTGGACGTCGTACGCCTGGCGGCGGAGACGAACCTGGAGGTCGTCGTCGTTGCTCGCTTGCACGCGGTCGTCGCTTCGCACTTCGGTCTCGACTTGCTTCGCCGCGCGATCGTTGCGCTGCCCTCGGATACGGTCTGGGACAAGCTCGCCGTCAGCGCGCTGATGGAAGATCTCGAGGCGGCCCACGTCGGGCTGTCTCGTCGCATCCTCGCGATGCCGAACCGCGCGGCCGATCCGCGCGCGGCGATGGTCGCTTGGTCGAAGTCGCGTGGTTCGGTGGTCGGTCGCACGGAGCAGATGCTCGGAGAGTTGCAGAACCAGGGCCACACCGACTACGCCATGCTCGCCGTCGCGATCCGCCGCCTCGGCGCCATGCTCGGCTAACGCGCTCGTCGTACTTCAGGACGTGGTCGCTCAGGGCGTCGTCGCCTGGATCCGGTCGCGGAGCCACGCGCGGATCCGCTCGTCGAGCGCGTCGCGAACCATGCGCAGTGCGCCGAGTTGCGCCTCCTCGTCATCGCCAGGTCGGCGCGGATCATCCAGCGGCCAGAACTCCCGTCGACGCGCGAACGGGGCGACGCCCCGGCAGGCGCGCTCCGCCTCAGGGCACAGCACGATCGCGTGCTCGATGCCGAGCTGGCCGAGCACCGCGCCCAGGTCGCGCGCGGGCGTTGCCGGCGGCTCGACGCGAATCTCGCGGAGCGCCCGGGCCACCAGGGGATGCGTGCCGGCCGGCTTGAGCGCCACAGCCAGCACGTCGAACCGGCGGCCTGCGTTCCAGCGCATGAGGCCCTCCGCCAGGGGGCCGCGGACGGCGCCTGCCATGGAGACAAAGGCGACGACCGGACGGGGCGCGGCGGCCCGTAGGGACTCGAGGTGGCGGCCACCGCCCGCAGGCGCGTACGCCACGCGCCCCTGGGCGCAATCGCCCTGGACGTAGCCGAGCAGCGCGCCGAGCCCCGCGGGGCGCGTCGAGTAGATGCGCTGCCTCCCTGCCCGTCGCCGCGCGACGAGGCCCGCGCCGACCAAGCGACCGAGATGAAAGGTGGCGGTGGACGCGCTCAGCTCGAGGGCGTCCGCGATGACCCCGGCGGGCAAGCCCGCCTCCCCGGAGCGCACGAGCAGGCGCAACACCGCCAGCCGCTCCGGATGAGCGAGCGCGCCGAGAGCCGCTGCTGCCGCTTCTATTTTCATATTTCATTAAATATGAAAGAGTTTGACCCTAGATACAAGCCTTTTCCTGACGATGGCAACGTCAACCCGAACAGGTCGTCAGCGGGCGGGGCAGGCCGGTGGAGCGCCCTGAGCGCAGCGCGCCTTCCACGCAGCGTGGTAGCGGCGGTAGAGGAAGTCCTCGCGACCGTAGAGGTAGAACCGGAACTCCACGGGCGAGTCGGTGTCGTTGAACTTCCCGCGCACGAGGTCGGCGAAGGTGACGATGCCCAGCGGGTGAACGTAGACCCAGATCTCGGAAAAGGCGGGGCTCGCGAGGATCCGATCGATCGCCGCGAGGTGCTCCCCGCTCGGTTCGCTGAGTAGTCGGATCAGCCCGACGGACGCATTGACGTGCTCCCAGACCTTCGTCGCCCCGGCCCGCAGGAACGAGAGTCCGCCGCCGTCGACCAAGGCCTGGAGCGCGGCGGGCGAGACCTGCGTCACGACGAAGTTCTCGTTCGTGCGCTCATTCGCGCTCTGGTTCTCCATGATGCCGCTGAGCCCGACGAAGGCCATGGGCCCGTAGGGCGCCAGGCTCAGGACGGCATCCTCCGAGCGCTGCGACTCGGGAATGAGCAGCGCGCGGTACGGATAGGGCCCCTCTCCGCGCGTGGTGCGTCCGAGCGGTGAGGGTTTGATGGGCTCGGGCGCGCCGATCTGCAGGTCCCCGGGGGCGAACACCTCGTCGAACCACGGCCCGCCGTAGAGCTCGTACTGCCCGCCGAAGATTGCGAGCCACTGGCCCGTGTAGCACTCGACGATGCCACCGCGCCGCCAGAGGGCCTCCATGGCCGCCCGCGACGAATAGGTCGCGTGGTAGACGCGATCATGCTTCGTCCACTCGTGCTCGGGTAGGCGCAGGCCCCACACGGGCGAGTGCACGAGATCGAACAACTTCGGAAACTGGTAGCGGCCGCTCTCGGTTCCCTCGACGTAGCGCCCGATGCCGCGGCGCAGGGCGGGTGCCAGCCGATGCTGGTAGGCACAGCGCGAGGCCGGTGCGTCGGCAATCGCGGCCAAGCGCGGCCCCAGCGTGCGCGCCCCATTGGCGCCGAAGGCAGTGGGAACGCGGATGGTGAGCGCGCCGGCGGCTTGAGCCCGCTCGAGCGTGCGGAACCGACAGGGCCAGCCCCCGTCGACGACGACTTCGTTCACGCCCGGGTCGCGGACGAAACGCCAACCGAGGTGCAGGAGGTAGCGCAGTTCGCAGCGCTGCTCGAGCGGTAGCGCGGCGTCCATCAACAGCGCGACCTCGCCGACGGACGGCGCGTCATCGGCGCGCGCGCTGCGGGCCGGGTGCAGCAGCACGCTCACAACAACCAGGGCAAGGAGGGGGGCAAGACAGCGCAGCATCGGGCGCAGCCTACCGGATGGGGGCGTACGACCGATGTGCGCGCGGGGCGTCAGCCGCGGGCGATCCGCTCGAGTTCGGCCGCCGCGCGGTCCCGCAGGGAGCCGCACACCAGCTCGCACAGCGCGCGCAGGCTCGGATCGGCGACCTCCACCGACACGCGCCGCCCGCTGCGGATGCGCCGGACGCAGCCGGCCCCCTCCAGCGCAGCGATGTGGCGGCTGAGATTGGACTGGCTAAGGCCCGTGGCCGCGGCCAGGGCGTCCACCCCGAGGGGCCCGCCGAGCAGGGCGTCGAGGATCCGCAGGCGACTGGGGGCGGCCAGCACGCGGAATCGCTCGGCGACTGCCTCCAAGAGGGCCGGCGGCAGGGATTGATGGGGTCGGTCATTCATGGACATGATCATATGATCATGTATTCATATACGCAATACCTTGCTCCGGAGACCCCGCCCATGACCACCGCCACCGCTTCCTCGCCTGCAGGCCCTCGCACCGTCGGCGCGCTGCGCGTCGTCCCCCTCCTCCACCCGCAGGGCTGCCGCACGTATGTCGTAGCCGATCCTGCCAGCGGCCAAGCCCTCGCCTTGGACGTGCACCTGGACCTCGTCAACGCGGTCGAGGCCATGGTCCGGACCGAGGGCTGGACTCTGCCCTACGTCGTGGACAGTCACACGCACGCCGACCACCCCTCCGGGGCCAGCGCGCTGGCGACACGCTTCGGCAGCACGCGCATCGCCCACAAGCTCGCGGAGCATGCGGGCGTCGCGCGCCACCCGGCCGATGGCGACACCCTGCACCTGGGCGATCGCACGGTCACGGTGCGCCACGCACCGGGCCACACACCGGACCACATGGTGCTGTTGGTCCAAGGCGCCGTGTTCAGCGGCGACACGCTCCTGATCGGCAGCGTCGCACGCACGGACTTCCTGGGCGGTGATGCGGGCCAGTTGCACGACACGCTCCACGCCCTCTTCGACGCGCTGCCCGCCGACACGCTCGTCTATCCCGGTCACGACTACGCGGGGCGCGAGCACACGACGTTGGCCGCTGAGCGGAGCAACAACCCGTGGCTCGCGATGAGTCGCACGGACTTCGTCGCCAACATCACCGCCAACCCGCCGCAGCGTCCCGCGAACATGGATGCGCTCTTGACGCTCAACCGCGAGGGGATGGCGATCCCCGCGAGCGTGAGCGCGACGGAAGCCGCCGCGCGCGTACGCGCGGGCGGGGGCCTGACGGTGATCGATGTGCGCACCGGCGGTGAGTACGCCGCCGAGCACGTCGCGGGCTCGAAGTCGATTCCGCTCGATCAGGTCGAACTGCGGGTCGACGAGATCCGCGCGGTACCCGCGCCGCGCCTGATTCTCTGCGCGTCCGGTGCGCGCGCCCGCATGGCGCTGGAGACACTCGCCCCTCTGGGCGTCGGCGGGCTTGCCGTCGTCGAGGGCGGCATCCACGCCTATGCGGCCGCCGGCGGAGAAACCGTCAAGGGCCGGGGCGTGATGTCCCTCGAGCGCCAGGTCCGCATCGCGGCGGGCGCCATGGTGCTCGTGGGCGCCGGGCTCGGCGCGTTCGTGCATCCGCTCGGCTACGCGCTCTCCGCGTTCGTCGGCGCCGGTCTTATGTTCGCCGGCATCACAAACACCTGCGGGATGGGCATGCTCATCGCGA
>JAQBWE010000045.1 GCA_027625315.1 Planctomycetota bacterium | reverse complement strand
GAGGCGGCCGCTCCGGTCGACGAGCAGGCTCGCGCGCGCGCCTTCCTACGCCTCCTCGGCCGCACCGAGCATCCCGACACGGACGCTGATCCCGTCTACGCGCTCTACCAGGTCGCGCTCGATTTCCAGTGCAGCGCGTACGGCTACCGCGACCTCTATCTGCGCAAGCGCGGCGACACCGCGAAGTAGCCCGGCGTCCTGCGTACGCTTTGCCGATGCCCTCGCACTTCATCGTGTTCGTCTTCTTGGCCATCGCGGCCATCGTCCTCGGCCTCGGCCTGCTCGCTCATCGCGCGGCGAAGAAGCGCCGCGAGGCGCTGGCCGCCTGGGCTGCCGCGCGGAACTGGCACTTCACCGAGGCCCACGTCAGTTCGTTCGACGAGCGCTTCCCCCACTTCACGCAGCTCAACCAGGGCGATCGGCGCTACGCCTACAACGTCATGCGCGGCCGCGAGGGCGCACGGTCGGCCCTGGCGTTCGACTACCACTACCAGACCTACTCGACCGACTCGAAGGGTCGCCGCACGACCCACCATCACGAGTTCTCCGCGGTCATCGTCGATTCGGGCCTGCAGCTCACGCCGCTCGTGGTGCGCGCGGAGGGGTTCTTCGACAAGGTCAAAGGCGCCTTCGGTTGGGACGACATCGACTTCGAGTCGGCCGAGTTCAGTCGGCAGTTCTGGGTCACTTCGCCCGACAAGCGCTGGGCCTTCGACGTGCTGCCCCAGACGACCTTGGAACTGCTCCTCGAGTCGCCCCGCTTCGCGCTCCAGTTCGAGCCGGGCTCGCACGTGATCGCCGCCCGCAGCGGGAAGTTCACGGTGCCCCAGATCGAAGAGGCGCTCGCCTTGGTGATCGGCGTCCTGGATCGCATCCCCCGCGACATCGCCACCGCCCGCCAGGCGTGAGTCCCGCCCGCGTAGGGGCTATCATCGGGCCTTCGAGGAGCCGCCGTCCATGTCCATACCCCTGCCTGTTCTCGCCAGCCTGGGGCCGGAGGTCTTCGTCATCGGCGGCGTCACCCTCGTGGTGCTGCTCTGGCTCATCGGCACCTACAACGGGCTTGTCCGCACGCGCAACCACACCGACGAGTCGTGGTCGGGCGTCGACACCGAGCTCAAGCGCCGCTACGACCTGATCCCCAACCTCGTCGAGACGGTCAAGGGCTACGCCAAGCACGAGGCCGACACCTTCGAGCGCGTGGTCGCAGCGCGCAATCGCGCGGCAGCCAACCAAGGCTCGCCCAGCGACCAGGCGCGCGATGAGAACGCGCTCGTGGGCGGCCTCAAGCAGTTGTTTGCCGTCGCGGAGGGCTACCCCGACCTCAAGGCCGCGGCCAACTTCCGGGCATTGCAGGAGGAACTCATCACCACCGAGAACCGCATCCAGCGCGCACGCCGCTTCTACAACGGCAACGTGCGTGATCTCGCCAACCGCATCGAGGCGTTCCCCTCGAATCTCGTCGCGGGCATGTTCGGTTTCAAGAAACGCGAGTTCTTCGAGATCGAGGACAGCTCGCAGCGCGAGGTCCCCACCGTGGACCTCACCCCGTGAGGGCGCTCGCGACCATCGCCCTGCTGACGTTCCTCGCGCTCTTGAGCGCGCAGGAAGCGCACGCCGGCGGCGGGCCCGAGACGACCCTCGTGGTGGTGAACGCCGACTCGCCGCTCTCGTGGAAGGTAGCCAACGAGTACGCGCGCGGACGCCGCATTCCCGCCACGCACCTATGTCCCGTTACGGGCATCCCCAACCTCCTGCGCATCGATATCGACTTCTTCCGAGATCACCTGTGGAAGCAGATCGAGACCTACATCACTACGAATGGGCTGCAGGAAGAGATCGACGGCATCGCCTACTCCGTGGACTTCCCGTTCGGCGTGAACTACGCCAAGGACTTCACGCTCGGGCCCGAGGACAAACTCAATCTGCCGCCCGTCGCATCACTCACGGGTGTGACCTACTTGCACCGCTTGGTGAAGCTCAAGAGCAAGTCCTACCTCGCGCTTGACGTGAACCGCTACTGCCGGCTCGACACGGGCGGCCAGCTGCTCCCCGGCCATGCGTTCCGCAACGGCCAAGCCTGGGATCGCCAGCGCCTACCGGAGGACGCCTCCGACGATCCCGAGGCCCTGCATCGCTACATGCCCGCCGTGTTGCTCGGCCACACAGGCATTCAGGGCAACACCACGGCAGAGATCCTGAACTACCTGGGCCGCGGCCAGATGTGCGACGGCCGGAAGCCCACGGGCACCGTCTATCTCATGAACAACAAGGACGTACGCGCGACCACGCGCGCGCCGCAGTTCGAAAAACTGATCGAAGCGCTCAAGGCCGTCGGCGGCAAGGCTGTCGTGCTTACGCAGGGCGAAGACGGGCAAGACGGCAAAGTGCCCCAAGGCAAGGACGACGTGCTCGGCTGCGTCGCGGGTATCGCGGGCTTCAACTGGCCCGACTCGAAGAGCACCATGCTGCCCGGCGCCATCGCCGAGCATCTGACGTCGTTTGGCGCGCAGCTCGACGGCTCCGGCCAAACCAAGATCACGGAGTTCCTGCGCGCCGGCGCGGTCGGCTCGTCGGGCACGGTCGCCGAGCCGTACGCGCTCTGGCAGAAGTTCCCGCTCAGCTCCCTGCACGTGCACTACCGCGAGGGCTGCAGCCTGGCGGAGTCGTTCTTCCAGAGCGTGGCGGGCCCGTATCAGCTTCTCGTCGTGGGTGATCCGCTCGCGCGTCCGTTCGCGTTGTTCGCCGGTGTTGAGTTGGTGCCCCCCACCGCCAAGGGCCCCTGGACCGGCACCGTCGAACTGCGCGCGCACCTCACGCCCGCGCCCGGAACCGAGATCGCCGTGGTCGAGTGGTGGCTCGACGGTCAGCGGCTCGGCCAGGTCGCCCCGGACGCCGCGTTTGCGCTCGACACCACCGCGCATCCGGTCGGCGAGCACGAACTGCGGATCGTCGCCGTCGAGGGCAGCCTCGTGGCGACGCGCAGCAGCATCACGCAGGTCGTTGAGTTCGGAACGGGCGGCGCGGCGCCCACGATCAAGGGCTCCAAGAAGGCCACGCCCTGGGGCGAGACGCTGCAGCTCTCCGGCAAGGCGGCGAGCGGTGTGGAGGTGGTTGTACGCAGCGGCTACCGCGTCCTGGCAACCGCCAAGCGCACGAGCAGCAGCTCGTGGAAGGCCGAGATCGACACGCGCCTGCTCGGCGAAGGCACGACGACCGTGCAGGCGCACGCAACGTCTCCGGATGGCGTCGTCGCGCTCTCCGCGTTCTTCGACGTCGAAGTCGGCCCGCCGGAAGGCGCCAGCAAGACCTCGCGCCGCCCCAAGAAGAAGAAGAGCAAGGCCGCGGCGCCCCCGAAGGCGGGCCAGGGCCTGCAGGCCACCATCGAGACCGACGATGGCGCAGAGCACGAGCTTCTCGTCGCCACCTTGGGCGACACCGGCAAGCAGGGCTTCGTGGAAGCCGTCCGCGCCGGCGTGAAGGGCAAGCTCAAGAGCATCCACCTCGAAGGCGAGATCTTCGCTGAGGTGGACGGCGTCTATCGCCTCGCGATCCTGGCCGCGGGGAAGCTCGCCATCGACGTACGCGGCTCAAGCGTCTTCGAGGCCGAGGGCCTCGTGCAAGACAAGCAGGCGTACACCGCCGTCGGACTCAAGGCCGGCTGGCACAAGATCGAGATCGACTACGAGCCGTCAGGCGACGGCGACCTCAACCTGTGGTGGGGTGGCGCCGTCGTCACGACGCCGCTCGCGGGCGCACTGCTGCGCCCCTGAGCGGGTTGATCCAAGCCGCGTGGCTGTCGCTAGACCGTCTGGAACAGCCCGAGCTTGTTCTCGCGCGCGGTGAAGTCCGCGAACACCTGCTTGGACGGGTGCAGCTTCATGTGGTCGCGCAGAACCTCTTCGAGCACGTCGCGCCAGTCGGTCGTGACGAGCAGGTCGCGGTTCTGGTACGTCTGGCCCGGCGCGAGGCCAGTCCAGTCGCCGTAGACCTTGCCGCCGTTGACGCGGCCGCCCATCACCCACATCACGCCGCCGTGGCCGTGGTCCGTGCCGAAGTTTCCGTTCTCACGGTTCGTGCGGCCGAACTCGCTCATGACCACCAGGGTGACCTTGTTGCGCAGGAACTCGATGTCCTCGAAGAACGTGCTGCACGCGAGGCCGAGCTGCGTGAGCATCACGCGGATGGCGTCCTGCTCACCACCACCGCCCTCGCGGATGTGGTGATCCCAGCCGTTCCAGTCCATGCAGATGGCTTCGACGCCCTGGCCCGACTTCAAGAGGCGCGCGGCCATCTTGAGCTGCCGGCCGAGACCGCCCGCCGTCGCCGGGTAGTCGACTTCCTTGCCCGCCGGCTTCTCGGCGAGGATCTCTTCCAGCTTGCGCAGCGCGTCGATGGTCGTGCGCCCGTTCTGGGTCAACTCGTCGGCGTCCTGGCGCTCGTCAGTCATGCCGGCGCCGTCCATGGACGGCGGCTCCTTGTAGAGCTTGTCGAACATCTCGAGGACGTCGCCATCGGAGCCTGCGCCACGGCCCTGGGTCCGGCTCGGCGCCACGGCCAGCGCCGGGAAGTCGCCGCGCAGCGAACGCGGCAGACGGCTCTGGAGCGCCAGCGCCCGGAAGTCGGCGTCGCCGCCGGCAGTGTGCTGCAGGTACCGGTTCAGCCAGCCCGACCGGACGGTCGAGTTGCGCATGCGGCCCTGCTCCATGAAGTCCTGCATCTCGAAGTGGCTGCGCGACGGCGAGTTCACACCGCAGTTCACCACCGCGGCCAGCATCTTCTGGTCCCACAGGGACTTGAAGCCGGTCAGGCCGGGGTTGAGCCCGAACGTGCCGTCGAGATCGATCGCGCCGTTCTCCTCACCAGGCGGCCGGACCGCGATGTTGGGGCGCATGTCGTAGTAGTTGCCGTCCGTGTAGGGCACGAGCGTGTTGAGCGCGTCGTTGCCGCCGCGGAGATAGATGCAGACAACCGCCGGCTTGACGGCGATCTCCTTCTCCGGTCCGGCGAAGGCGCGCCGGGCGAGCGATGTGTAAACCGACATGCCGGCCAGCGACGCAGCGCCGGCCGCGAGGATCTCGCGACGTGAGGTGGCCATGGGGGGTAGTCCTTCCTGGGTGCTACTGACGCTGGAACTCGGGCGAGCCGAGCAACAGGGTGGTGAGGATGTTGAACTCGTTCTTGAGCTCCTGGATACGGAGCTTGCGGTAGTCGCGGCGCACGTCGTTGACGCGGCGGCGGAAGGGCGCCATGGTCAGCGACCCGGGGCGTTCGCCGGCGAACACGGCGTCCTGGAGCAGATACTCCCAGACCTCAGGCTTCTGGCGCAGGTGCTCATACAGCGGGCTGTTGGCCATGCGCACGCCCGGCAGACGGTCGGCGAGCAGGTCGTAGGCGAACTGCCAGCGCACGGCGAGGACGCCCGTGTCCATCCAGTCCATCGCGGCGTCGCTGTAGCCGGTGGGATCCTGCTGGCGCAACGTGGGCTGGCCCATGTCGTCCAGGCGAGACAGCACGGCGCCGGCGTCGTCCATGTCGGCGCCCGTTACGCGGATGGCGCTGATGGCGAACTCGTACGGCGTCTTGGCCTTCGTGAGCACACTCGGCTTCGCATAGAAGTCGTCGTGCATCAGGATGGCCTTGGTCACGGCCTTGAGGTCGCCCTTGGTCTTGGTCCAGACCTTGATGGTGTCCTCCACGAGCTTCGGGCTGGGCTCGTCGGACTGCAGGAAGCGCGCCATCTTCTGGATGACGAACTCACGCGTGAGCTTGTGCTTGGCGAGGTACTCGACCACCGCCTCGCCTTCCTCGACGTCGTCGCCCTTGACCGCCTTGCCCATGACGCGCTTCGTGCCGCGTGCGTGGTAGCTCGGGCGGAATGAGAAATTGCCGTCCTGAATGGACCAGCCGGTGAGCACGAGCGAGAGCTGAATGACGTCGTCCTGGTCGTAGCCGTTGTCGGCCCCGACGGTGTGCAGCTCCATCAACTCGCGGGCGTAGTTCTCGTTCAGGCCACCGGTGCGATTGACGTCTTCGCGGCCGGAGACCACGCGCTCCGCACGCGCCATGGGCGCCTGGGAGACATGGTTGTCGAGATAGAACAGCATGGCGGGGTGCTTGGCCGTCGCCATGAGGAAGTCTTCGAACGACCCGAACATGTGCCGGTAGATGACCTCGCGCTCCCAGTCCGGGATGTAGTAGCGCACGTCGTCCTTGGTCACATCCACGTTGAAGTGGTTGCGCCAGAACTCGGCCATCACCTGCTGGAGCTGACGCTCGCTGTAGACCGCGCGCGTGAGGATCGCGCGGGGCACCTCGTTGGCGCCCTGGTTGCGCAGACGGTTGCGCTCGGCCTGGCGACGACGCGCCATCTCGATGCGATCCTCGCCCTTCCCGGGGGGACCGTCAGCGCCCATCATCTGGTCACCGCGCAGGCGCGCGATGTACTCGCCGGTGGTCATCTTGAGGGTCTCGAAGCCCTCGAGACGCTTGTCCACTTCCGGATCGGGAATCTGCTGGGGCTCCAGCTGCCGATCGATCCACGCCTCGATGCCCATCTCCTTGACGGTCTCGACGTCACCGGTCCGCGCGCCGAACGTTGCGCGGCGGAGCAAGTGGCGAATCTTCGCGGTCTGGGCGTCGTCCCCGGCGACGTCTTCCGCTCCGGCGAGCGGCAAGGAGCCTTGCAGGAGCAGGGCGAGGGTGCAGAGCGCTCCGACGAGCGCCAGCGTGGCGATCTTCTGCATGGCGGCCTCCGAACCGCAGCGGCCACGAGCGGGCTGCGTGCGGTTCACGAACTGGTACCCAAGTATACGGCCGGCGGCTTCGCAGGTCTGCGGCCTCCCGCCGGCGGATTCACGGTGCCGAAATGCGCGGGTTCGCAACGAAAACGGCACGGCGCGCACTCTCCTGGGGACGGGCCTGGGGCGGCGCGGCCACAGAGCCCTATTCCTTGCGGGCCTTTGGTCCGTCCGTTCTGGCACGGAGTTCGCTATACCCAGTACAGACCGGCAGGCGGCTCCTCGGAGCGCGGCCCGCCGGACGCTCTTTTCAGTTTCTGGGACCGGTCGGTGGCGCGCGTGCCGCGCCCCATTCTTCCTCCTCCTCCCTACCCTCCCTCGGGGCGCCCCGTGCCCCGGCCGGTCTCGATGGAGGGCCCCCTTCGGGGGGCCCTCCACCTACCGCTTGTCCTCGGTCGGGCGGTTGAGGCGCGCACCTCCCCTCTGTTTATCCCTCCCCTCCTCCCTCGCGCGCCTCCCGCCCGGCCGGGCTTCTTCCGCGGCCCGCGCCGCGCCTATAGTCGTGCCCCGCAGCAGTGTTTTCACGCCAGCGGGAGCAGCATGGACGGCAAACAACGACTCCGAGAGCGCATCGGGCAGCCCGGTCCCCTCTTGGTCGCGGGTGCCCACGACGGCCTGACGGCGAAGTTGGTCGAGGAAGCCGGGTTCGACGCGGTCTGGGCCTCCGGGTTCGAGATCAGCGCCTCCCACTGCGTGCCCGACGCCAACATCCTGACCATGGCGGACCAGCTCCGCGCCGCGGCCTGGATGGTGAAGTCCAGCGTCCTGCCCGTCATCGCCGACTGCGACAACGGCTACGGCAACGCGATCAACGTCATTCACATGGTGAAGGCCTACGAGAGCGAGGGCATCGCCGCCGTCTGCATCGAGGACAACGTCTTCCCCAAGCGCTGCTCGTTCTATGCCGGCGTCAGGCGCGAGCTCGCCCCCGTCGAAGAGCACGCGGGCAAGATCGAGGCCGTGCTCGCCACGCGCCGGTCCGACGACTTCATGGTCATCGCCCGCACCGAGGCGCTGATCGCGGGCTGGGGCATGGACGAAGCGCTGATGCGCGGCCGGGCCTACGCCGACGCGGGCGCAGACTTCGTGCTCATCCACAGCAAGTCCCCCAGCGCCGACGAGGTCATGGAGTTCGCCCGGCAGTGGGACCGCGAGGCGCCGCTGGTGTGCGTCCCCACCATTTACAAGTCGGCCGACGCCACCTCGCTGCATGCGGGCGGCTTCAAGGTCGTGATCTACGCCAACCACGTGCTGCGTTCGGGCATCAAGGCCCAGCGCGAGGCACTCGCCCGCATCGCGCGCGATCAGCGCTGCGACACGGTGGATGACCTCGTGGTGCCCCTCAACGACGTGTACGAGCTCATCGGCGTGCCCCAGATGAAGGCCGACGAGAAGAGCTACCTGCCCGCAGGCGGCACCGCCGTGGGCGCCATCGTGCTCGCCGCCGGCGCCACGCCGGGCCTGGGTGAACTCACGAAGGATCGCCCCAAGACGATGCTCGACGTCAAGGGCAAGTCCATCCTCGCGCGTCAGGTCGAGGCGCTGAACTCCTCCGGCATCAAGGACATCTCAGTCGTCGTGGGCTGGAAGAAGGAAGCCGTCACGCTGCCCAACGTGCGCAAGTACGCGGCCGACGGCAGCTCCGGCGAGATGGCCTCGCTCATGGAAGCTGCCGACGAGCTCGACCGCCGCACACTGGTGCTCTACGGCGACCTCCTGTTCGATCAGGAGATCGTGCAGCGGTTGCTCCAGACCGAGGGCGACGTCGTCCTGGTCGTCGACCGCAATGATCTCGAGGGCCGTCCCGGCCGCGACCTCGTTCGCACGCGCAACGCCACGGGCGATGACAACGGCCGGTTCCTGCACGGCTCGCGCTCCGACGAGCTCGATAGCATCGGCCAGAAGATCGACGGCGCGAACGGCGAGTGGATCGGCATGCTGATGCTGTCTGAGAAGGGCGCCGCGGCGCTCAAGGCCGCCTGGACCGACCTCGAGGGCGGCAAGGGCGCGGTCCACGAGGCCGCCAACATCGGCGCGGCCGCGCTGACCGACCTCCTGCAGGTTCTCGTCGAACGCGGACTCACGGTGAACACGATCGACACGTACAAGGGCTGGATGGAAATCGACACGTTCGAGGACTACCAGCGCGCCTGGGCGCAGCTGTAGTCCCATGCCGAAGACCACCGAGTTCCTGGACGCGCTGCAAGCCGAGGGGTACGACTTCTTCACCGGCGTGCCCTGCTCGCTGCTGAAGGGCGTCATCCGCCGCTTCGATGAGGACGCGAGCTTCGGCTACGTGTCGGCCGTGCGCGAGGACAGCGCCATGGGTATGGCCGCTGGCGCCGCGATGGCTGGCCGCAAGCCGGCCGTGTTCATGCAGAACAGCGGCCTGGGCGTGTGCCTCAACGCGATCGTCAGCCTCAACGTGATCTACGAGATCCCGACCCTGATCGTGGTGTCGTGGCGCGGCAAGGACGGCCAGGACGCGCCCGAGCACCTCGTCATGGGCGAGATCATGACGGCGTACTTCGACGGCATCACGCTCGGCGACATGAAAGGCCTGCCTTGGCGCGTCCTCTCGCCGGACTCCGTGGCCGCAGACGTCGCCGCGATCACGCGCGCCATCGAAACGAAGCGCATGCCGGGCGCGCTCATCGTGCCGAAGGGGGTGCTCGATGCGTCGAGCTGATGCCGTCGAGATCGTGATGCAGGCCCTCGGCGATCGCCCCACGATCGTCTGCAATGGCATGATCGGACGCGAGGTGTTCACCGCGCGCGATCGTGAAGAGAGCTTCTACATGATCGGGTCGATGGGCCTCGCGCTCTCGATCGCGATCGGCGTGGCAGTGACCAAGCCGCAGACCCCGGTCGTGTGCCTGGACGGCGATGGCAACGTATTGATGGGCGCGGGCGTGCTGGCCAGCGCGGGCGCGCTGGGCCTCAAGAACCTGCACCACATCGTGCTCGATAACGAAGCGCACGGATCCACCGGCGGCCAGAAGACCATCTCGAGCCACGTGCGCCTCGAGCGCATCGCTGAGGCGTCGGGCTACGCCCACGCCGAGCGCGTCGAGCCGGCGGATCTCGCGACCACGCTACCCCGCTTCCTCGCGCGGCCGGGCCCGGCGATGCTGCTCGTGAAAGTCGACGTTGGTAACGTCAAGGGCATCGGGCGCGTGATCCACACGCCGCAGGAGATCACGGCGCGCTTCTCGCGCGCCGTCCAGGAGGCCTGATGGCCGACGCCTTCACGCTGATGAACCCGGGGCCGATCAACGTCCCCGCAAGCGTGCGAGCCGCCCTCGCCGCAAGTCCCGACCAGTGCCACCGCGAGCACGAGTACCTCGACATGCAGTCGCGCGTCCGCACCAAGCTGGTGCGCGCCTTCGACATCGAAGCGACGTACGACCCCGTGCTCGTGACGGGCTCGGGCACCGCAGCCATGGAGATGATGGTCTGCTCGGTTGCCGGCACGGGCATGTTGGTGCTCGACAACGGCGTCTACGGCGATCGACTTGGTCAGATGGCCGACGTGCACGGCGTGCGCTGCAAGCGCCTGAAGGGCGACTGGCAACAGCGCTTTGATCCCGCCGCGGTCCGCGCCGCGCTCGAAGACGGCATCGACACCATCGCCGTCGTCCATCACGAGACCACGACCGGGCTGCTCAACGACGTCGGCGCCATCGCCCAGATCGCGCGCGACACGGGCCGCCGCCTCTTGGTCGACAGCGTCAGCGGACTCGCCGGCGAGGCCTTTGACTTCGAGGCCATTCGCCCCGACGCCGTGTGCAGCACGGCGAACAAGTGCATCGAGGGCCTGCCCGGCGTCTCGTTCGTTCTGCTGCGCAAGGGCACGCCCCTGAAGCGCCGTTCTGTCTACCTCGACTTGGGCACGCAGCTCGCCAAGCAGAATGAGGGCGGCACGCCGTTCACGCCGGCCATCCAGGTCACCGCCGCCCTTGACGCGGCACTCGACGCGCTGCTTGTGGAAACCGTCGCCGGCCGGATTGCCCGCTACACGCGCGCGTCCAACCACATTCGCGCCACCATGACGGCGCTCGGACTCGAACTGCTTCTGCCCGCGCATCTGCGCAGCAACACGATCACCTGCGCCCGGCTGCCGGCGGGTGTCGCCTATCCCCAGATTCACACCCGCATGCGCGAGGACGGATTCGTCCTCTACGCGGGGCAAGGTGATCTCGGCCGTGTCGCGTTTCGCGTGGCCAACATGGGTCAGATCTCGGACGAGCGCCTGCAGGCGTTCGACGCCGCCCTGCGGAGAGCCATCGCATGAAAGCCGTCCTGCTTGCCGCCGGCGTAGGCCGGCGACTCGGCCACGATCGGCCGAAGGCCCTGCTCGAGATCGGCGGTCGCACGTTGCTCTCACGCCACCTCGAGAACCTTGCGCAACTGGGCATCCCCGTGCGCATCGTCACGGGCTTCATGGCCGAGATGATCCACGCGGCCGCGCCTGAGGCGGAGTGCGTGCACAACGCCGAGTTCCGCCGGGGCAGCTTGCTCTCGCTGGCCTGCGGCCTTGAGGGACTTGATGAGGACGTCGTCATCATGGACGCCGACGTGCTCTACGACCCGTCGATCCTTGCGGACGTCGTGGGCTTGGAGCGCGGCTTCGCGCTCGATCCGCGCACAAATCCCGGCGACGAGGAGATGATGATCGGCGTGCGCGACGGCGTGGTGCGCGCGATTCGCCGCGGACGCCTGGGCGGCTTTGATCGCGTGGGCGAAGGCGTGGGCTTCTTCCGACTCGACGGGGCGTCGCTGCCGCAACTGGCTGAAGCGATTGCCGTATCCAATCCCGACAGCGACTACGAGAACGCGCTCGACCGCTTCGTGGAGGCACACGGCGCGCAGTTCGTCGAAGTGGGCGGCCGGCCCTGGACCGAGATCGACTTCGAGGACGACGTCCTCCGCGCCCAGAACAAGATCCTGCCGCGGCTCGACTAGCGCGTGGAGGCGACGACGGGAGGCGAGCGACGCTCGGCCACGATCTGCCAGGCCAGCGTAATCAGCGTGAGTCCGAGCATCGGGCCGCCGGCGATCCAGGCGTACACCCGCGGCAAGTCCGACGCGTAGCAGATCGCCATGGCGGTGAAGTGCGTCGTCGGGCCGCCGAGAAGCCACAGCCGAAGCGGCCAGCGAACGCGCGCCTGGTAGACCTCGCGTTCGAGGATCCTGACGCCCCCCTCCAGCCGCACGGCGTAGGGCTCAAGCGTCGAGATCATCCAGCCCTTGATGCCCGGCGTGGCGGCAGCCTCGGCACGCAGCGCATCGAGGTCGTCCTCGTCGCCGCGGTAGCGCCGCTTGTAGCGATCCAAGAGGAACGACGACCACGCCATCGCGATGCCAGCGAGCGCCGCGAGCGTCCACCCAGTGACCCACGAGCCGGCCTGCGCGCTGATCCACAGGGCCAAGCCGACGTGCACGGAGATGGCGGTGACGTAATCGCCAATGCCGTCCATCGCGCGGCCGAGGTAGCCACCGCCACCGCGGATCCGGGCCAGCTGCCCGTCGGCGCAGTCAAACGCCAAGTAGCTCAGGATACAGCCCGCGGCGATCCAGCCGTGCTGGAACGCGAGCGCGACACCGATGCCCACGCCGAACACGGCCGCGACGCCCGTTACCTGATTGGCCGTTACGGAAGTCGGCGCGAGACACCGCACGATGAGACGCGCCACGGGTCGCGAGAAGATCCGGTCGACGAACTCGTCAGTGCTCAAGGGGGCGGCCATCGCGCAGGAGTGTAGCCGCTAGATCGCGAGGTCTCGCCGGATACGACGCTCCCCCATCGCGGGCGCCCCGCGCCCGCGCTAGACTCCCGCGATGGCCCGCATCCTGTTCGTCCTACCGCATTCCACCGAAGCCCCCGACCGGGCCACCATCGGCCTGCGCACAGCGCGCGCCGCGCAACGCGCCGGCCACCAGGTCGACCTGTGGCTCACGGGCGAAGGGGTGCGCCTCGGCGTCCAAGGCGTGGCCGACACCCTCGTCGAGCCCGGCCCGGAGTCCGCCGCGGAACTGGTCGCCGCCCTCGGCGCGGGTGGCGCGACCCTGCACGTGGAGCGCCTCGCCTTCGAGCAACGCCAGTTCGAGCTCGACGCGCTGGAGTCCTGCGCGCGGATCGCCGATGCCGACGGACTCGCCGCGCTCCTCGCCGATGGCTGGCAGGCGGTGACCCTCTAGCGCATGCAACAGCTCGAGACCATCGCGGGCCGCACAGAGCCCGAGCAGCTGGAGGTCGTGGGCGAGATCCTGCTCGGCCGCTCGCAAGACGCCGACCTCCAGGTGTTTGATGAGACGGCCTCACGCAAGCACGCGCGCATTCGCGTCACCCCCGGCCGCGTCTGGCTCGAAGACCTTGGCTCCGCGAACGGCACCGAGCTGAACGGCGAGGCCGTCGACGGCGAAGCCGCGCTGTTTGACGGCGACGTGATCGGCATCGGTCACGTGCGCCTGCGCTACCGCTCAGGGGAGGGCGCTGAGCGCGTCACGGTGGTCGAGTCCGTCGACGACGTCGCCGCGGCCGTCGATCCCGACCGCGCTGACCCCGCACGCGAAGCGGCCGGCGAAGCCGCGGTGCGCAGGCTGCGACTGGTCTGCGACGGCGCCATCGCCTGCGCAGATGCCGTGGACGAAGCGGAGGTGACGTCGAACCTCCTCGGCCTCGTCACCGACGCCTTCGCCTGCACCCGCGCGACGGTGTGCCTGCACGGCCCGGCGGGGCGCATCGAAGTGGTGGCCGCCCATCCCGAAGGCGCTACGCCGCCCACCTCACGCACACTCGCGCGCCGCGTGCAGGAAGGCGGCGAAGCCGTCCTCGTGCGCGACGCGCACAATCCCGACACCGAAGGCGCGGGCCTCTCGATGGTGCGCAGCCGCTACCGATCGATGCTCGCCGCCCCGCTGCGCGTGGCCGAAGGCACGCTGGGATTCGTCACCGTCGAAACCGAGGACGCCGACGCCTTCGAGGAGGCCGACCTGCGCGCACTCGCGGCCGCCGCACGCCAAGCGGCGCTCGCCTTGCGCAACCTGCGCGCGCTGCACGGCGCCCGCGAGGAAGTCCGCCGCCTGCGTGGCGCTCACGCGGGCGAAGTCACGCCGCTGTATGGCGAGCACGCGTCGATGGAAACGCTCCGCACGTTGATTGCAAAGGCGGCCGGCGTGGACGCGCCGGTGCTCATCACCGGCAGCACGGGCACGGGCAAGGAGTTGGTCGCGCGTCACTTGCACGCGGGCAGCACGCGCGCCGCGCGCCCGTTCGTGGCGCTCAACTGCGCCGCCATCGTGGAAGGCCTGCTTGAGAGCGAGTTCTTCGGCCACGAGAAGGGCGCGTTCACGGGCGCCGTCGAGCGGCGCGAGGGTCGCATCGCGCAGGCCGCCGAGGGCACGATCTTCCTCGACGAGGTCGGGGAGCTGCCCATGGCCCTGCAGGCCAAGCTGCTGCGCGTGCTGGGCGAAGGCGTCTACACGCAAGTCGGCGGCAAGGATCCGTTGCCAATGCGCTGCCGCGTGCTCGCCGCGACCAACCGTGACCTGCGCGCGATGGTGCAAGCCGGCACGTTTCGCGAGGACCTCTACTACCGCCTCCAGGTGCTTGAGATCCACGTCCCGCCGCTCGGCGACCGCGGCGACGACGTCGCGGTGCTCGCCGAGAGGTTCATCGAGGACCTCGCCGCCCGCATGGGCCGCCGCGTCCCGCGCCTGGCCGAGGACGCCCGCGCCGTGCTCCTGGCCTATGCGTGGCCGGGCAACGTGCGCGAGCTGACGAACTCCCTGGAGCGCGCGCTCGTGCTGCTCGAGGGCGACACCATCAAGGCCTCCGACCTGCCGCTCGAGGTGCGCGAGCGCCGCACCGCGCCGGACGAGCCTCCCACGAGCGAGGTGCTGACGATGCGCGAGGCGGAGAAGCGCGCCGTGAAGGCCGCGCTCGCGCGCACCAAGGGCAAGAAGGGCGCCGCGGCCGCCCTGCTGGGCATCTCGTGGCCCACCCTCAACCGCAAGATCCGCGAGTACGGGCTCTAACGATGCATTCAGGTCGGGCCTGAACGAAACGTTCAATTCGAGCCCGCGCCGGGACGCGAGCCACGCCCCCACGACGGCCGTAGACTCTGCCATCGTAAGGACTTGCGACGATGGGGCTGGCCGCCGTGGCCACCGGCACGGCAGTTGATCTTGCTCCGGCATGGGCCAGGCTTTCACCATGGACCGAGGAGGACTCGTCATCGACACCTGGTCGGAACCCTGCCTGCACTGCGGCCACGCCGTGACCGTCTCGGAGGAGCCGGCCCGGGTCTCATGCTCGGCGTGCCAGCGCAGCTTCGATTGGGCCGGCCGGACGCCCTCCTCGGAGGCCCCCACGCGCCAGATGCAGCGAGGCCAGCCCGCGCTCGTGGGCGCCACGCCGGAGGACAGCATGGTCGGGCGCCAGCTCGGCCGCTGGACGCTCACCCGCGTCATTGGTCGCGGCGGCATGGGCCGCGTCTACGAAGCGCGCGGCGGTGACAAGCAGCGCAAGGTCGCGCTGAAGGTCCTCAACGAGGAGCTCGCCCACGATGCGTCGTTCGTCAAGCGCTTTCACCGCGAAGCCCGCTTGCTCTCGGATCTGAGCCACCCGCACATCGTCGCGGTCATCGACCGTGGCGAAGAGCCTGACGGACGCCTGTGGTTCGCGATGGACTACGTGCGGGGCGAGAGCCTGCGCAAGTTGATGGAGCGCGGCCCCATCGCCCACGAGGAGGCGGCGCGCATCGCCATCGAGATCACCGAGGCGTTGGCCTACGCCCACGGCAAGGGCATCGTTCACCGCGATCTCAAGCCCGAGAACGTGCTCCTCGACGAGCGTGGCGGCGTGCACCTGGTGGACTTCGGCCTCTCGCGGCTCGTCGACGTAGAGGCCGACCTGGCCACCACGCGCCTCACGCGCACCGACGTCATCCTCGGCACCTATGAGTACATGGCCCCCGAGCAGCGCCGCGGCGAGCGTGCGCTGGATGGGCGCGCGGACGTGTTCGCGCTCGGCGTCATCTTCTACGAGATGCTCACCGGCCAGCTGCCGCTGGGCCGCTTCACGATGCCCAGCCGGTTCCCGAGCGTGCCCAACGCCTTCGACGGCATCGTGGACCGCGCCCTCGCCACGCAGGCCACCGATCGTTTCGCCGACGCGCAGGCCATGGGCGCAGCCCTGGCGCGGGCCGTCGACGCGGCGCCGCGCGCCGGCACGCCTCCGCCCCTGCCGGGAACGCGCGAGGCGCATCCCGTCCTGCCCCATCACGAGGTCGAGTCGGCGCGCAGCCTCATGCGGCACGCCGAGATCCTCGGCGCGCTCGATCGCGTGCTTGGCCTCCTGCTCATGCTCTCAGCGTTCGGCCTCTTCGCGGGCGTCGTCAGCGAGATCATCCCGCTGCCGTGGGTCGGTGGCTTTGGCTTCCTCGTCTCGCTTCTGCTCGGCCTCTATCTGATGAGCCTCGGCCGGCGCGTGGCCAACCTCGAAGATGGCGCGCGGCAGTCGCAGATCACCGTCAGCATCCTGATGCTGTTCTTCCCGCCGTTCCTGACGGCGTTCGGGCTCTACAGCCTGATCGCCATGACGACCGAGTCCGCGCGCAACGCGTTCCGCTTGGGCAAGAAGGCGCTCTCGGGGCATCCGCTGCTCGCCGTGCAGGCCCCGCGCATCGTGCACCTCTCCCCGCCCGTTCGCGCGCGGCCCGCCAGCCTGTTCATGCGCGCCTACGGCCTCGCGGCGATTCTCTTCAGCCTCTACGCCGGCTTCCAAGCCCTCGAGCTCCAGAACATCGCGAGCACACTGCGCTCGGGCGGCACGCTCCAGGTGCGCGAGACGGTCGTGATCGACGCGGGCGAAGGCATCTTCTACTTCACGGCAGGCGCGGCGGTCTTCTCGCTGCTCGTCCTGATCCGCATGTTCCTCGGCCGCAGGCAGCGCAGGGGCTTTGGCCTCGCGCTCGCGGCATTCGTTTTCCTGTGGTCGGCGGCGGCGTTCCTGAGCTCTGCGCTCGAGGACGTCAGGTACCCCGTCGAGCACCGGAGTGGGGCCGTACACCGACTACTGCCTCGGACTCACGTCAGTCAAGCAACCCTCCAGTGGGAGAATTCAAGATGAAGAAGATGGCACTTATTGCCCTTGTCGCCATCGGTCTGGTCGCCTTCGTGGGCGCAGACGTGGTCAAGGCAACCGTCGGTACCGTTCGCGCAGACATTCGTGATGCGCTGACGGCGGAGGTCCCCCTCCAGAACCAGCTCGCCGAAGCACAGGCGCAAGTCGACTCATATGCCGAGAGCATCATCCGTGGCGAAGTCGCCGCGGAGAACCTGCGCGACATGATCGGCGGGGTTGAGCGCGAAGTGCGCGGCCTGACCGTGCGCGTCGACCGTGAGCGCGTTGAGCTCGCCGCCCTGCGCGACGGGTTCTCGGGCCCGACCAATGAGATCCGCACCGCCAGCACGCTGCGCGAGGTGCAGGTCCCTGACCAGCGCAAGACGCTGCGTCGGGTGCAGTCGTTCCGTGCGTCGAGCGAGTTGCTCACGCGTCGGGTCAGCGACCTCGATCGCCTGAAGGGCGAGTACGGCGCGACGATCGGCTCCTTGGAGCAGGCGCGCGGCGAACAGACGCGACTGGGCGAGGAGATCCGCGTTCTCGCGGCCGAGCTCGAGTCGCTCAACGCCCGCAAGGCCGCTGCGCGCACGCGCAACGCGGTCGGTGACAGCACCATCAGCGGCAGCGGCTACGACGCCGCCCAGGAGAAGATCAGCAAGATCCGCTCCACGCTGCGCGAACAGAACAAGCTCCTTCAGTACTACGAGTACGAGCGCGTGGTCCGGGTGGACTCCGCGGACGCGATGTCGACCGACATGACCGTTGATCCGGTCACGGCGATCGAAGAAGCGCTCGCGTCCTACCCGGGCAAGTAGGGCAGCACGTACTCCCCAGTCTGGAGGTAACTCATGACGGTGCGAATCCGCCATCTCGGACGCGTGGTGACCGGCCTCGTGGTCATCGGCTTTGTGGCCGGTGCCCTGTCGGTCGAGGCCATCACCAGCACCGGGGTGTCCCGTGCCGAGCGAGC
>JAQBWE010000044.1 GCA_027625315.1 Planctomycetota bacterium | reverse complement strand
CCTCTGGCGTGGCGACCGGCGCCGTGGGCGGCGGGTCGTCGGCGCAGGCTCCAGGGGCCGGTGCGAACGCCACGAGGGCGCCCAACAGGGCAAAGCACAGACGGACCAGCATCGATCGATTCACTCGGGGATCCTCCTCGGCAGGGCGATCGGACGAATTCCGTGCCGACCTGCATCGTTCGCGCGTGCGGCGCTGAAATCCGGCGCTGGGCGGCGCTCGCGGCCGCGCGCGCCACGAGCGGGCTCTCGGAATCAGCCACGTTCGGCCAAGTGGCGCGCACGGACAGGACGCGCGGCGATGCGTTGCCCCCAGGAGGCGGGGGGCTACAATCCGGCCCCCCCGAACTGGGAGGGGCGAGGTTTCCATGGCCGAGCACTACGACCCGGGGCTACTTCCCCGAACCTACTTCCGCGCGCCCCGCGTGCCCTTCGACTTCCGCGCGCTCGCGTTGGCGGTCCTCGGATTCATCGTGTTCTGGCTCGGCGGCGAGCTGATCAGTTGGATCCTCCGTCCGGGCGACCTCGGCGACGGCGTGTCCTACGACGTGCCGGGCGCGTTCCTCGCGTGGGCCCTGGGCCTGTTCAACCACATCCCGCATCTCGGTCCCGAGATTGAGCGGCTCGTGGCACGAGCGCTGCAGATCGATCCCGGCTCCATGTCGCAGTACGACGGCTGGGACTACACGATCGGCGGCATCTGGTTCCTCGCAGTCTGGTCCTTCTTCGGCCTGGGTATCCACCGCATCACGACTCTCCGGATTGCGCGCGACGAGGGCCTGCCGCTCGGCGAAGCGCTGCGCTTCTCCGCGCGCCACTGGACGACCCTGCTGCTGTGCCCGGTCATTATCGCCGCGATCATCGGCGTGTTCTGGGGCTGCAACGCCCTGGCCGGCCTCATCGAGGGGATTCCCTACGTCGGCGGCCTGCTGTCGCTCATCTTCGGCCCGCTGCGCTTGGTCTCGACGCTACTGATCGTGCTCGTCGGCGTCGGCGGCATCTTCGGCATGCCGCTCATCAGCGCCGCGGCGGCCTGGGAGTGCAATGGCAGCCTCGATGCCATCAGCCGGGCGTTCAGCTACCTGTTCGCTCGCCCGCTCCAGTACTTCTGGAACTACTTCCTGATCTTCCTGTTCACGGGCCTGATCCTGCTCGTCGGCGGGTGGTTCATGACCATCTACGCCTCGTCCCTCGACTCCGGCAACCTCAGCGACGTGATGACCGTCGCCCTCGATCCGCCCCCCCACCGGGTGACGCGCGGGCCTGAGGCGGGCAAGCTCCATCCGGAGTACGACGCCCTGTCGACCGAGGCGAAGGACATGTACAAGAGCCTCGACCTCGACGAGGTCGGCGCCGACCTCAGCCAGCCGCCGGCCATGAGCTTCAAGACCGTCACCCACACGCCCTGGTCGCACAAGCTCAACGTGCTCCTCTACTGGGTGCTGCTGAACCTCATCTGGCTCGGCGTCTCCGGCTACGCGCTCTACTGGCTGATCGGCGCGTCGTCGTCGGTCTACGCCGACCTGCGCGCGGACGTGGATGGCACGGAAGAGGATGAGGTGTTCCTCGAGGACGAGGACGCCGATCTGGACGAGCTGGCCGAGGGCGGCCCCGCCGTCGAGGGGGCTGCGGTCCAGGGTGGCGCTTCCGCGCCTCCCGCAACACCTGCCGCTGGCGAGCCGCCGGCAGCCGACGAGCCCGCCCCGACAGACGAGTAGCCGTTTTCAGGCCGGGCGCTGCACCGCAGAGCGCGGACGGCTATTCTGGGGTCGTGCGACACACGCTTACGACCCTCCTGATGCTCGCTTGTCTCGCCGCCCCTTCGTGGGCGGGGAACGACGAGTGGCCGCTACTCCACAAGGCGTTCAAGGACACGTTCCGGATCGCGGACCTCGAGCAAGACGGCACGTGGGACCAGGTGCGCGGCGAGAAGCGTTCGGCGGTCAAGGGTCTGCGCGGGTCGGCCGATGCCCGCGCCGTCCCCGTCCTGCTCGCCGCGCACAAGAAGCAGCTGCGGTTCAGCGCAGACGTCTCGGCGATCTGGGCCAAGCGCTACGAGGCGTGGGAGCGCGCGGGCCCCCAGATGCGCGCCGCGCTCGACGCGAAGCAGAAGGTCGCCGGCCCCGGCAACAACATCATGGTGACGCCTTCGGAGAAGGCCTGGATCGACGAGCCGGCCAAGCTCTCTTCGCTGCAACAGCAGCTCTCCGAGGAGCAGGAGATCGCCGAGACGATCCGCCTCGCGATGGCGAAGATCGCGAACTCCGTCGAGGGCAAGGAGCGCTGCTCGGCCGTCGATGACATCGTCAAGGCCGCCGGCAAGGGCAAGGACGAGGACGAGCGCGAATTCATTCGCCTGCTCGGCTACGTCGAGGGCGACGAGGCCACAAGCGCGCTCGAGGCCTATGCGCTGGACTTCTCGCCGTTCGTGGCGCAGCCCGCACTGGAGGCGCTCGGCCGCCAAGGGGCGGCCCGCAGCATCGATACGCTGCTCGGGCGCCTAGATGACGACCGCTGGCAGTTGCGCGTGGCCGCGCTCAAGGGGCTCAGCTTCTACCGTGACGCGCGGATCGTTGACGCGCTGCTCGAGCGGCTGCCGAACGAAGATGGCGTGCTCAAGCGGCACTACTACACCGCGCTCGCACGCATGCTGGGCGAGAGCCTCGCTGCGACCGACGAGGCTTGGATCTCGTTCTGGAAGGCCAACCGCGAAGATCTCGCCAAGCGCTGGGCGGAGCGCACGGATCTAGGGCCCGCCCAGGACGACCTACCGACGGTTCAGGTCAAGAGCGAGGGGAACTCCGGCGCCACGTCCTTCTACGGCATGCGCACGGAGAGCAAGCACATCATCTTCGTCATCGACGTCTCTGGCTCGATGGGCGAACAAGGCGGCAAGAACGAACACGGCCACTACCGCGTCGACGTCGCCAAGCGCGAACTGCGCAATGCCATCCAGACTCTGCGCGCGGAGGATGGCGACGCCCGGGGCGAGGCGAGCTTCAATATCGTCGCCTACAGCGCCGAAGTGCAGGTCTATCGCTCAGGCAAGATGGTCGACGCCACCGTTCGAGAGAAGGAGAAGGCGTTCAAGTGGATCGACGACCTGAAGGCGGACGGCGCAACCAACATCAGCGACGCCCTCGAGCAGGCCTTTGAGATCATCGACACGCGCAAGGCGCAGAAGCAGTTTGAGAAGGGCGCCGACACCATCTTCTTGATGACCGATGGCAAGCCGACGGCGGGCAAGATCATGGAGCCGAATCTGATTCGCGAGATGGTGCGCACGCGCAACCGCGAGCGACAGATCACCATCCACGCGATCGGCGTGGGTGACGGCCACGACACGCAGTTCCTCAGGGAGCTCGCCGCGGAGAACAGCGGCGAGTATCTCGCGCGCTAGCCCAGCGCTCGCTCCGACAAAAGACGCGCGGCGGCCCGAGGCACCCCGCCTCGTACCGCCGCGGCACGGTCACGACCCCCCTGGAGCGCGACCATTGAATGAACTTGCGAACTACACGAAGAGCTCGGCGCGCCGGTTCTCGTGCAGCTCACGCAGGCGACGGATCACCTTGCTGTGGATCTGACACACGCGGCTCTCGGTGAGCCGCAGCATGTTCGCGATCTCACGCATCGAGAGACCCTCGTAGTAGTAGTACTCGACGACGATGCGCTCCTTCTCGTTCAGGGACTTGAAGAAGAGGTCCCGCACGTCGCGACGCTGCTGCGCATGGCGCGGCGCATCCTCGGCACTCTTGTCGCCGAGCAGGTCGAGCATGCGCCCGCCGGTCTCGCCGTCATCGTTGCCGGCGTCGTCGGTGAGCGACAGCATCGAGGTGGGCGAGGCTTCCTTGCGGAGCTTCTCGTACTCCTCCATCGACATGTCGAACGCGCCCGCCATCTCGACGTCGGTCGGCTCGCGGCCGTACTCGGCGTAGAGGCGGCGTAGCGTCTTGTCGACCATGTTCGTGCGCAGACGGACGAGGCGCGGGACCCAGTCGTTCGTACGCAAGTTGTCGAGGATCGCACCACGGATGCGCGCGGTGCAGTACGTCTTGAACTGGAAGCCGCGCGAGCGGTCGAACCGGTCGATGGCCTCGATCAGGCCAAACGTACCCATGCTGATGAGGTCGTCGACCTCGACACTGGCGGGCAGCGTGGAAGCCATCCGCTCGGCCAGGTACTTCACCAACGGGAAGTAGGCCTCAGTGATCTTCTGCTTGTCCTCAACGGAGCCCGTCTGCTCGTAGGCGTCCCAGAGGTGTTTCAAATCGGCGTCGCGAATCTTGCGCATGATCATCTCCGTGTCTCGTTCGCCCGCATGGGGCGTGCCCTGGTGGTTCTTGCCGCGTGTGCAGCAATGCGACCGGATGTGTGGGCCGAGAGCGAAGACGCGCCATCGCGTCCGCGCGCTCCGTGGTTTGGCAACTGGCTGCCATCCGTCGGTAGCTCCTCTCAGGGGTGAGAGGCCGACAGAAGGCCCTATAGCTTTGCGCCCCCGGCTTTCGCCGGGTTTGCCCCGTCATCCACGGTCGCTGTGGAAAAGAACTCCGCGGGCAACCCACCCGCGGCCCCGAAAGCACCTCGTGCTCCCGGAACGACGGAAGATTAGCCCAGCCCTGGAGAGCGGCAACCGACTTGGGAGAAAAATCGCTCAAGTCGAACGCGGCGGCGGTCGGCACCCCGCAGAAGCCCGTTACTGCGGGTTGGGGTCGGACCAGCGCCCGTACAACTCAGGCCGACGCTCCACAAACAAGTCGTTCCCCGAACTGAGAGTCTTGCATCTTGAGACAGCCGTGTCGATCGACGCCGTCAGCACCGTCGTGTCGTGTTCGGGTCCGTCCGCCAGCGGGCGGCCGTCGGGTCCGGCGATGCGACTGGTCCCCGTAAACGCAAGCGCAGGGCGCGGGTCCCGGTGCTCACGACCGACGCGATTGGCCGTCACCGTGAACACGCGGTTCTCGAGCGCACGTACGAGCATGGCCTGCTGACACCAACCGGGCAGCACGAGGTTGCTCGGGTGAGCAATCACGTCCGCGCCGCCCAACGCCAGCGCCCGCGCGGCCTCCGGGAAGATCCAGTCGAAGCAAATCATCACGCCGACGCGCAGGCCCGCGTGCTCGAACACGCGCAGCGGTCCTTGGCCTCGGTCGAAACACTCGCGTTCGAACCCGAACAGGTGCAGCTTGCGGTACACGCCAAGCGGCTGGCCGGCGGCCACGATCGCGGCGGCGTTGTAGACCGCGTCGCCGTCGCGCTCCGCGAAGCCCGCCACGATCATCCCGCCGGTGCGCTTGCTCCACGCGCAGAGACGCTCGCCTAGCGGACCGGAGGGAAAAGTCTCGGCGTGGGCGTGGGCTTCCGCGCGATCGAGGAAGGTGTAGCCGGTGCTGCACAGTTCGGGCAGCACGATGAGGTCCGCCTCAACGCCCCGGAGCGCGTCGTCGAGCGCGGCGAGATTGGCCTCGAGTTCCCCAAAGCGGGGCTCAGTCTGGACGGCAGCAACGCGGTGGGTCGAAGAGTGCACCCCGCCAGAGTAGAGGGCGCGCGCGCCAGGCCCTACTCCGCCCTCGTGACCGACCCGCGTGATGTGGGAGACCAGCCGTCCTCAGCGCCCGCGCAGACTGGCGCGCACGGCTTCCCAGCCCGCGTCGGTCATGCCCTCGGGCTTGTTCTGCATCAGGTGCCGGAAGCCGTCGCCGTCCGCTCGCTCTTTCCGCGCGGCGACCCAGATGGCCCAGTCCGCCTCCGATACGTCGTCCGGACGCTCGCCAAACCCACCGCGGCGGGCGCCGGGCGGCCGTCGGCGGCTCGAACCATCGCTCGGCGTACCCGCAGTCGCAAGCGCACGCAGCCGATGGCGGCGTGCCAACTCGAGCAGGAACTCCTGGCGCTCAGCCGTCTGATCCGCAGCGGGCAGGTCTGCCAGCGCGGCCTCAGGAACCCCGAGCTCCCGCATCAGCACCTGCTTGAGCAGGGCGTCGGCCGGCGCCGCGCCATCACCCTTGCGATGCTCCGCGGCCAAGCGGTCGAGCAAGCGCACGAGGACAACGGCCTCTTCCTTCTCGAGCCGTCCGCTACGCCGCAGGACGCGCTGGATGCTGCGCTTCAACTCGTACTGATCGGCGGCTTCGATGAGCGCGTCGGGCTTCTCGATGCTGGAGGCGAACGCCTCAGGCCAGCGCTGACGCAACTCCGAGCCGATCGCGTCGAGGTACTCATCGCCGGAGAGGTCGGTCCGCCCGAGTCGGGTGCGGAAGTCCTCCGCTTCGAACATGACCACCTTCAAGTGCAGGCGCCGCGCGAGGCTGGAGCGCTCGCCCTCGGACTCTGCCGTGGCAATCCAGCGCGCATGCTCCTTCGCGTAGTGCGCACGCCAGCGGTCCGGGAAGCCGGCCGGCAGCGCTTCCGGCGCCACGGGGTCACCGGAGGCGGAGCGGTGCTCGTTCACGCGGCGCCAGAACGCCCAGGAGAACGTGTTCTCAAACGCCTGATCGGAGACATCGCGCTGCTGCAGGCGACGTGCGAAGTCCTCGCCGAGCGTGCGACGCGCCTCGCGAGCCAGAGCACGAGCGATGAGGGCGCGCGTCGCGCTGTCCTGCAGCCCGCCCTTGCCGCGCATCTCAGACCCGCCCTTGTTGCGCATCTCGGCGATGTGACCGGCGAGACGCTCCTTCTCTGCGGGTGTCATCGTCCGCATGCGCACCACGTTGCGCGCGATGCGCTGTTGCTTCGCCGGCTCGAGCTCGGCCCATCCTGGCACTCGCGAGGCGAGAAACTCGCGCTCGGCGTCGGTGAGCTGCTTCACAGAGTCCTGGTCGGTGGCCGCATGGTCGGAGACGGCGCCGCGCGACGGCGGCTCGTCGTCGTCCGCATACGCGCGCGCCGACCAGACGCCAAGGGCGAGCCACGCCACGAGCGTCACGCCGAGCGCGCGGCGCGCGAGCCGCCGAGCGCGCGCGGTCGAGAGGAGGTCACACGTGCTGGGGAGACGGCGATGCACGCTAGCCCCCGAGGACGCTCTCGTCGTCGTAGTCACCTGCGAGGGACGCAGCATCGAGGCTCAGGAGCGCATCGGCCTGGAGCAGGAGCTCGCCCAGTTGATCGGGAGGCACGTCACGCAAGACCGCGACCACGTCGGTGGTGCGCAGCGGCTCGGAGGGCGGCACGTCGGCACCGCGGCTCATGACGAACACCGTCGCCCCAATCGCCACGAGCACGGCGGCTGCCGTGGCCAGCGGACGCCGGTACCAGGCCAAGCGCAGTACCCGGCCCTCCCGGGCGGCCGGCGCCAAGCCGACGGCGTCAAAGACGCGCTGGGCGAAGTCTGCCGGCACGGGCTCGTCTTCGTAGTGCCCGAGCAACTCCCAGCTGAGGCGCAGGTGCTCGACCTCCCGCAGGGCAGCGGGGTGGTCGTCCAGCCAAGCGGCCACGCGCACGGCGTCCTCGGCCGACAGCTCGCCGTCGAGGTAGGCCACAAGCAGTTCGCGCCGAGCCGCGGCTGCCAACAGATCAAGGTCGTGGGGAATGGTCATGGGTGGTCTCGTAGGGTCATGAACCCCCCTCAGGGGCCGGATGTTGCTCTGCTTCCACGAATCGCCGCAGCTGCTTGCGAAGGTTCTCCCGAGCGCGGGTCAGAAGCGACTTGACGGCTGGGATGGTGGAGTCCATCGACGCCGCCACTTCTTCGTAAGAACAGCCGTGATAATGGGTTAGGACCAAGGCGAGGCGCTGCTGGTCGGGCAGGGCGTCCACGGCGGCCTGGATGGCGGCTGCGGCCTCATCCTCCTCCACGCCAGAGGCGGGCCGGGGGCTGGCGTCGTCGGTCAGGGCCGGCCCGCCACCCTCCTCGTCCGGGTCGCCAAACACGGCGGTGAACGAGCGAACGCGGCTGTTCTTCTGGGAGCGCAGGCGGCGGATCTCGTTCAAGCACGCGTTGACGGTGACGGAGTAGAGCCACGTCTTCACCCGCGCCTGGGGTCGGTAGGTCATCTTCGAGCGAAAGACCCGGATGAACACCTGCTGGGCAACGTCCTCGACCCCCGAGGAGCGCGAGCCGAGGTAGCGCCGCACCAGGGAGAGGACGAGGCCCTGGTACTTGTGGACCAGCACCTCGAAGGCCGTGGTGTCGCCCTCTTGGAAGCGGCGCATGAGGATCTGGTCGGCGTCCGGAGCGGCAGCCCGGGCGGGGGCAGCATCCGGGGGCTCATGGGCGGTCACGCGGCGATCGCTCTCCCACTGCCAACCCGCTGGGGCGCGGCGAGTTGCGGTGGCTCCAGCGTAACTGCGGCGCCGCTACCGGACCCGGCCCACGCGGCTGGGGGGCCAGATGCGCACCCGGACCGGTCCGACGAGGTTGTCCACGGGGATGTCGCCGACGGCGGCAAAGCGGCTGTCCTGGCTGTTCGTGGTGTTGTCCCCCATGAAGAACACCGCGCCCTCCCCCACCCGGTGGCCATGGCGCTCGCCAGCGACCGGCACACCGTGCGTGGCACCGCCGCCGTAGCCCCAGTGCTGGTCTCGATCGAGCGTGAGCGTCAGGTCCGTCGCCACCGCAGCACGACGAACAACGCCGACGCTCAGATCGCCCACCGGTGCCTCCCGGGGCAGCTCCACATGCCAGGATCCGGCGCGGGCGCGAAGTACGCCGTCGATGTACGCGAGCTCGAGCCGCGTCCCGCCAGCCTGCGGTCCTGCCGGCACGCGCACCAGCCCCTCGCCCTCGGCGGCCTCGGGCCGGGCGGTCAGATCCCCGCCACGGACCTCGCGCAGTTCGACGCCGTCCGGACCAAGATGCAGCGCCCAGCCGAATCCCTCGGCCCGCTCGCCCGCCGGCCCGAACGCCAGCACGAGCGTCCATAGGTCGGGCGATTGGCGCGCGCCCTCCAGCACCGCATACCCGTCGTGCAGCCCGAAAGGCAGCGGGCCGCCGGCGTGCGCCTCAAACTGGCCGGTGCGCCACCACCAGCGCGTGCTGCCATCGCGTGACTCGCGTGCGAAGCCCGGGAGGTCCTGCGCCCCGAGCGTCCAGCGGCCCACGCGCGAGCGCAGGGCCTCGTTGAGCCAGGCGGGCTTCACCTGCAACGCGCCATCGATGTAGATGTCGCCCTGCCACAGCGCGATCTCCTCGCCGGGCAGACCCACGAGGCGCTTGACGTAGTTCACCCCGTCGCGCACGAACACCACGACATCCCAGCGGTCCGGGATGTCGGGCGCGAAGAGCGGAAACACCGCGACGCGATCTCCGCGCTCCAACGTCGGCAGCATGCTCTCCGACGGAATCTTGTAGGGCGAGACCACGAACATCTTGAGCACGACGAACACGATGGTGGCCCCGAGGATCCACGGGCCCTCGTGCCATAGGAACCGTCGCAGGCGTTCACCCCCGTCGGCGACGAGGACCACCGCGCGCTTGCCGCGGTCGACTCGGCGCAGGGCGTCCACGGTCGTCTTCACGCGCCCGAACGCACCCTGCGCCCCACTCGCGTCGAGTGACTCCAAATGCGCGCGCACGTCGGACAAGACGCGCCCACGATCCGCGGGGTCGCGGACCGCGCCAGCCATCGAGCGCGCGGCGCGCGCCACGCCCTTCGGCGCGGCCGTCCCATCGGAAGCGAGCCCCTCGAAGTCGGCCTGCCGCCCGCCGCTATTCGCCGCGTAGAGCGCGAGTCCACGCGCGCTGCGTCCGACGACCGTGAGTCGCCCCGCGCGCATGAGGCGGTGGACGAGCACGTGGGCGGCACCCTCTTGGCGCGCCAGCGACGTCCCTAGCTCCGTGCGCAGCGCCGACAGCAAGTCGAGCACATCAGCCGGATCCCGCGCCACCGCGTCCAGGAGCCGGGCCTCTGCCTTGTCATCTGTCGTGGCGCTCACGCGGGCACGATACGCGCAGGCCCCGGGCCGCGGAACGGATCAGAGGAAGAGCAGCAGGATCACGAGAGAAAGCAGCACGATCAGCATCAGAATGAAGCGCGCAACCGGTGGGCCGGCGCGCACGCCCCCGTCGGCGTCAAACTCGCGCTCGAGGTAGGCCGCGTACTCGTCGTCGTCCAGATGCGTCTCAGGGAAATCGTCGAAGTCGTCGTCGCTCACTTCGCGAGACCCGGCGTGTTCGCCGGCATGAATCGATGCCAGACCGGCCGCTCGGCCAGCTGACCGGGATCCAGCCCCCCGGGCCAGCGCGGCATCGTGGGCTGCCGGCGCATTCGCATGTCCGCCTGGGAGGGCGTACGGTCGGCCTTGCGCGCGTTGCAGCGCACGCAGGCGGTGACACAGTTACGCCAATCGGTCGGGCCACCGCGTGAGCGCGGCACGACATGATCCAGCGTTAGCTCAGCGCTCCGAGGCGCATGGCCGCAATACACGCAGGCGAAACCGTCGCGACGATACACATTGCGGCGCGTGAACGAGACGGGCGCGTCGGGCATGCCATTGTAGCCCGTGAGCACGATGACCTCAGGCACGGGGAAGTCGAAGCCGATCCCACGCAAACTCCCGATGGCGCGGGAGCCCACTTCGATCCACGTCTCCCACGCGGCGACCTCAAAGGTCGCGGGGTGCACGGCGCCTGCGACACCTCTGGCCATCAGCACGATGGCGCGGCGTACGGTCGTGGTCGTGATCGGCCGCCACGAGCGGTTCAACACGAGGGTCTGACGATCCAGCATGGCGCCCGATCCTACCCAGCCGTGCGGGCCTCGCCACAACGACGTGGCGATCGCGCGGGAGCGCCCCCCGCCGGAGCGCCCGGATCGGCTACTGGCCAGGCCGCCGCTACCCGGTGCGCGGCGGCCCTTCGAGTCGGGTGAAGGAGCACAGCAGCGCCGCCCGGCCCGCCCAGCGCAGCAGCACGGCCAGTTGGACTACGACGAACAGCGCGATCAACGTCCAGGTGTCGTCACCACCGAGGGACTGGCTCGCGAGGCCGAGACCCACGAGCAACACGTATGTCGGTACGCCGATCGCCAGCGCCGCCAGCCAAGCGCGGGGGCGCAGCGCGCGGCCAAGGCCGCCGAGGAACGCACCCACGGCACCCCGGCTGCCGCGCACCACGAGGCGCGCGCGCGCGAGATCCGCCGCGACCCGCAGCCAGCAGAAGCACAGAACGGCCACGGCTTCGCGCGCGCGGTCGCCCCAGAACTCAGCTCCCTGAGACGAGGCCATGAACTCCGCGGAGGCCGCCGTCGCGTCCCACGCCTCGAACACCAGGCGGGCCACGACGTAGTACGCGAGCGCGAAGCACACACCCACGCGCAGCATCGGCCCGTACATCCGCGCGCCATGGGTCAGGAAGGCACCCACCCGCACCGGGTTCTCGCCGCTTGCGGCCGCGCCGAGCAAGCCGCCCGCCACGAGCGCGCCAAACAGCCACGCGACGAACGCCATCCAGAACTGCGTGACGGTCAAGCCAGCAAACAGCGCCTCGTGCTTGCGCTGGATGTCGCGCCAGAGTCCCGGGTCGAGCCCCCCCTCGCTCCACGCGGGGAGCGTCTGCTCATAGGCCGTCGGCGAGCCCGCGAGCGCGGAGGCGTGCGGATGGGAGTCCAACTCGCCAGCGACCGTCAGGTAGAACGGCAACACGACCGTCAGGGCGAGCACGAACTGCACGAGTAGGATGAACAGCAGCACGCGCCAGCTGGCGGCCACGAAGCCAAGGCCCGCACGCAGGGCGCCGCCAGATCCAGGGCCCGTCGCGCGGTCGGCGCGGCGCGCGCGCTTCTCCGGAACGGGGCGGCGACGAGGCGCCGTCGGCGCCGCGCCGTCCGGAATGGGCGCGAGCGGTGTTTCCATACCGGGATCCAGGCGCGCCATGGTTACAGCCCCCCGTAGAAGGCATGGGAGAGTTCGACCCAGCCGAGCGCACGGATGCCGATCTGCAGCGCCGCCGCGCGGTTGGTGCGCGTGGAGCGCCCGTCGTTCGTGCGGTCGCCGTCGAGCGAGTAGGCGTAGTACGGATCCACCTCCGCTGAGAGCACCTTGCCCGAACCGCGGATCCGGAGGCGCGCCCAGCGCTGCTGTTCGCCTCGGGCCGGCGTCACGCGGGCCAATGACTCGGCGTGGGCGGGGACGTCGGCGTCCCCGAGAGCGCCCCGCTCCCAGCGACCCGTCGCGTCGTCCAAGCGCATGGCGTACTCGCGCAACTCGTCGTTGCGCAGCCACAAGAAGTCACGCACGGTGCCGTCTTCGAACCGCAAGCGAACGTCGATCGGCATCCGTACGCCGCCGTAGCGCCGCACGATCACGTTCGACTCGAAGACCTCGTCGGCCTTCTCGGCATCCTTGACGCCCTTGGTCTCCGGCCCGGGCAGTGAGTCCACCTCGACCGACTCGATGCCGAAGTCGAACGTCGTGGCCGTCTCGAAGAGCTCGTCCAAGAGCCAACGAATCGAGCCCTTGCCCTCCGCGACCGCGACCTCGTCAAGCGCCGCGTAGAAGTCGGCCGGCGCGGGGTGTTTGAAGCGCCACTTCGCGCAGTACGCGCGCATGGCCCTCAGCATCGTCTCCTCGCCGAGATAGCCCTCGATCGTGCGCAGCGACGACGCGGGCCGACGGTACGAGTTGTTCCCGTACGAGCGCCGAGTCATGTACTCCCAGGCCCGACGGCCCGCGATGGGATCGGTCATGGGCGTGGCCGCGTTCGAAGCCCGTTCCCACTCTTTGGTGGTCGACGGCAGCGGCTGCAGGTGGGTCAGCGTGGGCACTTCGCGCAGGAAGGCGAGCGGCGAGATCTCACCGTAGCCCCCCCACACGGAGATGGCGTCCGGCGGACTGTCGGCGCCGACCGCACGAGCCACGGCGCGCACGACGCCGAGGCGACCAAACGGCACGCGCCAACTCTCATCGAACAACGGCTCCACAACCGGCACCGACTTGCGCGCCTCCGCGGCGAGGCCCCCGAACCGGAACGGCCGCTCGCCGTAGTGCGGCCAGCCCGCGTACCACTGCGCCGGGGAGTAGCCCTTGTAGGCCTTCGTGAGCACCTTGCCTGTGGCGAAGGTGCACATGCCCTCGTCCATCCACGCATGCCGGAACTCATTGCTCCCCAGCAGGCCGTAGAAGTGCTGATGGCCAAACTCGTGCACCAGCACGCCCTCAGGCGACGTCTGCCGCTCCGCGCGAACGTAGCCCGTGCCACCGGTGATGAGCGTCGGGTACTCCATCCCGCCCGCATCGCTACCGCGGTGGTCCGGATCGACGACTGTCAGCGTGGGATACGGGTACGGTCCGTACCAGAATCCCATGTACGTCAGCGCGTTCTCCACCGCGCGGCGGTGGCGATCCAGCTGATCGGCGTGCTCAGGCTGCAGGAGCACATAGACCGTCACCTCTGGCAGATCGAGTGTGGACGGCTGGACACCGAGCACGCCCGCCACGCGCGCTTGCTCCACCTCATCAACCCCCGCACCGCCCGCGAACGTAAAGGTGTGCACCTCGAAGTCCTCGCCGCAGACCCAGGCGAAGTCATGCACGTGGTCGACCTTGTGCCGGTACGTGATGGTGCCGTCGGCGTTGCGTCGGCCCAAGTGCTTGGTCAGCGCGTCGCCCAGGTCGACGCGAGCGCCTGTGGCGCCCACGCGTTCCTCGAAGCGCGCCGGAACCGTCAAGTGGACGTCGTAGCTGCCGTAGTCCGCGTAGAACTCGCTGCTGCCGTGAAACTGGTGGCAGTTCCAGAACCACTTGGACGTCGCGGGATCCTGCTCCCACACCCCCGGCTTGGGAAACCACTGGGCGACCATGAAGAAGGCGCCGTTGCCGGCCTGGCCCGTGCGCGCGAACACGCGCGGCATGCGACTCGTCCAGGCGATCTCGAACTCCGCCTCGGCCTGCGCCGCGAGGGGCGCATCGAGCTCCACGCGCAGCACGGTCTGGTCGTCCGTGTTGCCGTCGTCCTCGTGAATGAACTCGAGGTCCTTCTCGTCGGCGGGCAGAAGTTCTGGTCCGCCCTTGCGCTTGAACGAAGTCAGCCTGATCCAGCCCGGCGCGTCTTCGAAGAACGTGTTGCCGCGGTGGCTGCCGCCCGACTCGCGCATGAAGGTCGAGCGCTCGTTCTTGAACGCGTTGAGATACAGATGCAGGCGTATCTCGGTCACTTCGACGGGCGACTCGTTGCGCCAGCGCAGCACGCCCGTCGCCGTAATCTCGTGACTCTGGGCGTCGAGGCGCGCATCGATGGCGTAGTGCAGCCTGTTGTCGCTGGCCTTGGGAAAGTCAGCGGCCGCGGGCGGCGCGGGTAGCACGTGGGGCAGCGTGAAGGCCGCCAGCACCAGCGCAGCCCACAGCACAAGCAGTCGGGTCCGTGTCATGCGTAGGCCTCCTCGATCCGGTCCTGATACCGCTCCACAATCACATGCCGACGAGGCTTCAGGGTCTGCGTCAGCAGTCCATTCTCGGCGGAGAGCGGCTCGTCGAGCACAGCGATGGCGCGCACCTGCTCGAAGCCCTTCAGTGCACGCGTGCGGGCCATGCACTCCTTGCGCAGAAGCTCCCGCACACCCTCATGCGCCGCGAGGACGGCGTACTCGGTCGTGCGCGGCAAGTCGAATCGCGGGCAGACCTGCGCGCGGTCGGGCAGCACGAGGGCGGCGAGGCCCTTGCGATCCTGCCCCACCACAATCGCCTGCTCGATGAGGGGGGAAGCGACGAGGGCTTCCTCCACCCGGGAGGGCTCCACGTTCTCGCCCCCCTTCAACACGATCGTCTCCTTGAGACGGCCGCGGAAACACAGGTCGCCGGCCTCGGTGAGCAAGCCCAGGTCGCCGGTATCAAACCAGCCATCGGCGCCCAGGACCCGCTGCGTGAGCTCCTCATCTCGGTAGTAGCCCTGCATCACGTGGGGACCGCGCGTGCAAATGACCCCGACTTGACCCGGCGGCAGCGGCTCGCCGGTCTCAGGCGAGCGCACAAGCATCTCCACTTCAGGTACAGCCGTCCCGATGGTGCCGAGCACGTTGCGCTCGATCCGCCGCAGCGTGCACACCGGGCTCGTCTCCGTGAGGCCGTAGCCGATCAAGATCGGCAGCTCGATCGTCCGGAAGAACCGATCGATGTGCGCGGGCATGAGCCCACCCCCGGAGATCGCTCCACGCAGGCGTCGGCCCACAAGCGTCTTCAGTTTGCGAAAGACGATCGCGCGACCCAGGAAGTCGAACGGCAACGTGACGCCCGCGGCGACCAAGGCGCCCGCACGGACGGCCAGGTCGCCGAGGACGCTCACCCCGCGCGGCTCCCGGTGCCGCAGCACCCAACCGCGCGCCCGATCCCATGCCCGCGTGCGGATCGAGGCGCAGGCGTAGGCGGTTCGGAACGCGGCGCGCCGCAGCGGGGACCCGCTATCGAGGGCCTTCTGGATGCCGTCGTAGATCGTCTCCCAGATGCGCGGCACCGACGGCACGAACGTCGGCTCGTACTTCGCGAGGTCATCCTTGAAGTGCCGGCGCGAGGTGTAGACCACGCGCGCACCGCCGCAGATCGCGATGTACTCGACCGTGCGCTCGAAGATGTGCCACGGCGGCAATACGGAGAGGAACGCGTCGTCTTTCGTGCGCCCCACGGCAAACACGTCGGGACAGACGGCGGCCTGATGCCCGAAGTTGCTCTGGTCGAGCATCACGCCCTTCGGTCGGCCCGTGGTGCCTGAGGTGTAGATGATCGTGGCGAGGTCGCGCTCGCCGACGTGGGCCGCCAGGGCCTCGAACCCCGGACCGTCGCGTCCGGCCTCAAGTAGGTCGTCCAGCGTCTTGCCCGGCGCCTGCTCCGGATGGATGCAAATGATCGCGCCCATGTCCGGCGCGGCGGCACGCACGGCCTCAAGGGCGGCGGCGTGCCTGGCGTGATCCACAAGCACGAGCCCCACGCCCGCATGCGCAAGGATTTCGGCGTACTCGTCAGGCGGCGTATCGGTGCCGCGCGGAACCGACACCCCGCCGGCGAGCTGAATGGCGAGGTCGGTCAGGATCCAGCGCCGGGAGTTGTCGGCGTAGAAGCCAATCCGGTCGCCCTTCTGCACGCCGTGCGCGAGAAGTCCAGCCGCCGCGCGGCCCGCATCGGCGATGAGCTCGTTCAGGGTGACGGTGCCCGCGGCGTCCTGCAACGCCACCTGACTCCCGCGCCGACGCGCGGCCTCGAGGAACAAGGCGGGCAGGGTGCGCTTGGGATCAGCCATGGGGCCCGAAGGTACCCGAACGCCGGCAATCCAACGGCGAACCCGGAGGCGCCGCGCCCCTGGGGTGCGCTTGGAGACGACCGGCCTGTGCCGCTAACCGTCCAGGACTTCGCGATAGACGACGATCGTCTGGTGCGGCAGGAGGGAGGTCCACTTGACGAGGCCGGCAACCGGAGCCTCGCGCGCCAGGTAGGTCGTCCAGCGGCCGCCCAGGGCGCCGTAGCGCTCGAAGACGATCTCATACACGACGATGTCGCGCCCTTCCCACTGCATCCAGCGCGGGCGGACCGAGTCCACGCGCACCTGGGTGTCTGTGGGCATGCCGAAGAAGTTCAGCGCGTACAGCACGGTGTCGCCTGCGGTCCCGCCGCACGTATCCGGTCCGCGCACCGCCGTGCGGATCTCGCAGGCCAGATAGGGCAAGCCTGTCCGCAGCCCCGTGTGCGACGCGATGCGCTCCGGGCCCCGGTGCGGACGCAGCACCACGCCCTCTGCGCGCACGACGGCGCACGAGCGGTTCGCGGGGTAGTCGGGCTGGAAGAAGAGGGTCCGCTCGCCGGGTCGCGCGTCGAGCATGGGATTCTCGAACGCAAAGGCGACGGGATCCCCGCCGGCCTGCGCGGGGAGCACCTGGAAGCGCACGTAGGCCAGACCGAGCGCCATCACGCCGAGCGCAAGGACGGTGAAGCGCTCGCCGAGGCGGCTGGAGGGGCGAGCAGCGCTCATCGAGCCCCCCCCTGGGCGAACTCGCCGCGCACGAACTCCCAGGTCTCACCGGCGCGCTTGAGCTTGAGCAGCCCATACACCGGCACCTTGTCGCTGACCCACGCCACGACGGTGTCCTGCCCCTCGGGCAGGGCCGGGTCGATCAGGTCAACGCGCCAACAGGCGTGGGCGGTGCCGCCACCGCCGTCGAGCGTGATCGAGTCCGGCCGAATCGCACGGATGATCCACACGCGGTCCAGCGCCTGCGGGGCCTCCGGTGCCGCGAGCGGCAGGAACCCATGATCGGTGAGCTTGTGCTCGTAGCTCACCGAGCCCTGGGCACCGGCGTAGGGCTGGCCCTTCTCATCGAGCAACCGCCGCCCGACGACCTTGTAGGCCACGGCGATTGGGGGCAGGCGCGGCGCCTGGACCACCCGGTATTCAAGCGAGCGGCCCGAGGAGGTCTCGCGGTACCAGGCGGACTCGCCCCCTTCGGCGTTGGCCAGCAGCGCTCCGATGTGGAACACCGGGCCCATGCGCTGGGCAAAGCTGGGGCGCGTGTCGACCTCAACGACGATGGAGATCGCCAAGGCGACAACGGCTGCCGCGAGGAGGAGGATCAGCGCCCGCATATGGCCTCCGACCGGGACCCCGCGCCCCGGGCGGGTCGGATTCTACGGGGCCAGCGCCCAGCGGGCCTCAGCGGGCGGCGCGAAACATCCGGGGCTTCGCGGCCGTCGGTACACTCGTCTGTTTCCGGGTTCGATTCGGCGCCCAGGTGGGCCCGATCCCGCACCTGAGAGCACAAGCCGGTCGGGGTCGCAGCCCCCGCCACGATCCAGCCCGTCACGATCCAGGGAGTCACACCATGGCCAATCTCGCCGCCTTCACAGATGAGAACTTCGACACCGAGGTCAACCAGAGCGACCTGCCCGTCCTCGTGGACTTTGGCGCCGCCTGGTGCGGCCCCTGCCGCGCGCTCGCCCCGATCGTCGAGGGTCTGGCGACTGACTACCAGGGCCGCCTGAAGGTCGGCACGGTCGACATCGACAAGGCTCCGGGCATCGCCCGAAACTTCCAGATCATGAGCGTCCCGACGATCATCTTCTTCAAGGGTGGCGAGGTCGTGGACAAGATCAACGGCCTGCAGTCCAAGGCCAACCTGCAGAAGCGCATCGACGCCGTCATCGCCTAAGCAGGCGGTCTCGCCCCGAGATCCAGCCTGGCCAGCAGATACGGCCTCGCGGTTCAGGTTCGGGCGCATGCTCACTCCTCGGCTCGGGGGCTGGTCCTCCGGGCCGAGACTCGTTTTGCCCTGCTCTGCGGGTCGCCTGTCACTACGCGGTAAAGCGTTCACCTGTCCCGCCGAGCACGTACGGCTTCGCGGATGCGGGGCGGAGCCGCGCTTGCTAGGAACGTGGCCGAACGACGCGCGCGAGCTGGCGC